>JACSRR010000093.1 GCA_014879635.1 Ignavibacteriaceae bacterium
ACCACCAATCGCTTAGTCTCATTTATGAGACATGAAACGCTGGATTCCACAAGGATCCTCGAAGAACCTATCTGGGTTCAGTCTTTTGTGGACTGGCACAACAACGTTCATCTTCATAGCGCAATTCATTTTGTTACCCCTTCTGACCGGCATAGTGGAAAGGATGTTGAGGTTCTTGCCCACCGCCATAAAATTTATCAGGCGGCAAAGGGAATACATCCAGAGCGGTGGTCTGGAAAGACAAGAAACTGGGAGCATGAGGAACAGGTTGCATTGAAAAAGGTATTCGTTTAAAAACCGAAAGAAAAGAGAGTGATCATAAACGGGCCGCATAACAATGCGTTGGCTCGGTGGAACAAAATTTCTCATGCCAGAGAATGGGCCCACACTTGCTCGTCGGAGGGCATGAGAAATTTTGTGTCGAATTGGAACTGAGCCTTTTATAAAAGGCGACAACTTTCTTGACACACACCGAGGAGTATTGATAAAAGCGCATTACCCTCTTGAGTTATCTCTTGAAGCCGTTTTATAATTCAATAAGTTATTCAGTTATGGGTCAATTGCAATGAATCTCGGAAGTTGAGTCAATTGAAGGATGGGGTTAAAAATTTGAAAAAAGGCAGTAGCGCAAATTTTGTTCTTAACATGATTAAATTTTATCTCAAATGATTATTAAGATCCTTCATAAAAAAATAGGAGGGCATATTTTATGTTTAATTTTTTTAAGATAGGAGTCAAAAAACAGAAAATAGAATCGGAGGATTTTAGCCCCCAAAGAACTTTCACAATAGAAAATCAACAAGGAGAAATAACTCCGGAGGATTTTAGCGCCCAAACAAACTCCACCGTAAAAGTATTAGGCGAAAATAATTTTATTCAGGCAAATTTGTCAAGCATTAAATTTGTAGGATCTCAACTTTTTGAATTTATAGGCGATAACAATAAAATTGTTATCGAGAATGGTGCAGTCTTATCGAATTGCAAAATAAAATTTTCCGGAAATAGTTCAATAATAGTAATATCAAAAAATTGTAGCGTAAGTATTAATGTACATATGAGCAGCAATGACGGGAAAATCAAAATTGGTGAAAAGACTACGATGGCCAGAGTTCTTATGGTTTGTCAAGAAAATGGTTCTGAAATCAATATTGGGAAGGATTGTATGTTTTCTTCTGAAGTGTTCATAAGAAACAGTGATTCACATTCGATTATAGATATAAAAACTAATAAAAGAATTAATCCCCCTAAAAATGTTTTTATTGACGATCATGTATGGGTAGGACAATCTGTAAAAATAAATAAAGGGGTTCAAATATATGCTAATTCTATCATTGCTAATGGATCTATTGTGACAGGAAAAGTTCCACCTAATTGCGTTTTTGGGGGGAATCCAGCAAAATTAATAAAAAGAGATGTTAGTTGGCTAAGAGATCTTATTACGGATTTCGAATAAACGATCTCCGCCTTAAAGACGGTAGCCGTTTACTACTCGGCAGGCTGAATCGCCGACTGAAAGCTTAGGCGTCCAAAAGACGGTGGTTTTGATCACTGGCTAAAAGATCGGCTAAAGCCTACCAAATAATAATAAAACATAAAAAATTAGGTTCTTCGAGGATTGATGTGGAGCCGAGCGGGAAGTGTATCGTTTAAGTTGCATTCAATTTTTG
>JACSRR010000007.1 GCA_014879635.1 Ignavibacteriaceae bacterium
TGCTTTTTGATTTTAAAATCTTAAAACCACTGAATTTAATTTATATTACCGTAGACTTGTTTTTCATTTACAAGCTTTTTTCTAAAAATTTATAACTTGGTAATATATTCCCGTTAAACTAAGTATTTCGAAATTATGGTAACCGTTTGACCAAAGTCAACCCTAATATGGAACGATATTATTTAATAATATTCCAAGTCACATCACCATGACCTGACCATGATTCGCTATTTAAAGTACGAATAACACTCATCTCCGGTTTTTTACCTTTTAAGTTTTTATATATTCTATATGCGGCTTTATCACCATGTTGAAGAGCATAATGACTATCGGTAATAAACAACTTGCAATTAAGTCGTTTTAATACATTTAATACCCATAGCCCCGATGATTTACCACCCCCCATTAATCCGCCTCCATACCTTATATGCATAATATGAGAAATATCGTAATTATTTGATAATAAAATTTTTGAACAAAACGGTTCGTTCTCAACAAAAGCATATATTAAAGGATAATTAAAATCACCAAGTTTCTCTGATGAAACAAAAACTTCAATAAATAAAACTCTACCGGTTGCAGAACTACCTTCCGGAAAATCAACAATCTCATGGTCAGTAGGTAAATCTAATCTGGGCAATTCTTCAATGTTAGTTACTGAAACAAAAGTTCTAGCATCATTATAGATAAGTCTATAATCAAGAAATGTGGAATAAGACCATGGATAATAATCAGAAAAAATAAAGAAGTTTGGGAATACTTTTTCTTCTATGGTCGCGGGGTTTATTTTGGCATATTCAGGGGATAAATAAAGCAGTGATCTGAAATCAACTCCTGCCGAAGGATACCAGGCAATATTTATTGGTTCATTGAAGGAATCAAGGTATTTTTTTAATCTACCATTATTATTCCCATTAAGTCGATAAAGCAATTCTTTAGACATACACCCTCCTATAGTGCTAAATTTCTTTCTTCCTTACACGCAAATCATTTGAAGTATAATCAAGCTTAATATATTTATATACTTTTATAATTATAATAATTCACTAGCACAATATACACAATTCTTTGACAAAAATCAACAGAAATTCAAGGTTTTTTCACTTTTAGGCCCGTTTCAAAAATAGCTTAATGGATTTTTAGGTGGCAAAAACTAATTTAACCGCAGAGCTCACAGAGAGAAAAAGTTCTTGGTGCTTAGTGCGTAGTTATTGGTTTAAAGTGTCTTGTACTAAATAAGGTTGTCACTAATTTAACAAATTTTAACCGCAGAGCTCACAGAGAACACAGAGGGGAAAAGTGAAAAACACAAATTCAATTTTTGACGCCGGAGGTGTCACATATTTGTAGTAAAAAAAGCAAATCAGATTTCTTCGACCCCGGAGGTGGTCGCATGTTAATAAAATGTTTTAACCACAGAGTGCACAGAGAAGCTCTTATTTTTTATGTTTGATTTACTGATATTCAATTGTGCTCAATTGTGAAAATGAAGCTAAAGGCGTCAAATGTTTTTAGTAAATAAAGCATACAATTGCCTAAGTGTCCCTAAAGGGTGTCGAATCTTTGTTTAATTCAATATAATGAATACCAAGTGAAAAAGTATTTGTTGAGTTTATTCATCTCTTCTGCTATAAAAACAAATCTTCAGTTTATACACTAAAAG
>JACSRR010000283.1 GCA_014879635.1 Ignavibacteriaceae bacterium
TCCGTCGTCGGCAGCGTCAGATGTGTATAAGAGACAGTTAATTACCAATCCTAAGTTTGACTATGTTGTAGCTTCACAAGAGGTAATTTCTGATTTCCCTTTGATACGGTACTGCCAATCTTTCTTCAAAAAAGCCGAAGTTTACAAAAAATTTGTTCTAACCTATCACAATACCGTTACACTAATAAATCAAAGTTTTGGAGGCTCTCTCGGAAAGCGTGATTTCAAAATTGCTATGAAAATTAGAAACAAGTATATAACAAAACAAATAGCCGTTTCACCCGGAATAAAAAAATTGGCACAAATAGATAATCCGAATACGGTAACAGTAATTTCAGAGTGTATTGATATGAAGGATGTTCTTGTAAAGAGCAAATCCGGAATTGCTTCAAAAATAAAAGCCGATTTAGAAGATTGCCCTTATTTTATTGTATTGGCAAGAATTTCTCCGGTAAAAAACTTAAAATTGGCAATAAACGCTTTCGCAAAATTCGAAGTCAAATACAAAAACTTTAAGCTGGTCATAGCGGGCAGAGTAGAATATCCCGGTTATTTTAAGGAATTGTTAGAATTAGCAGGAAGTTTAAATTTAGGCGGTAAGGTTATTTTCACAGGTGAAATTGAAAACCCCCTACCGCTTCTCAAAAATGCGAAAGCACTAATTTGTTCTTCCGATTACGAAGGTATGCCGTTGAGTATAGTTGAGAGTATGACATTAAATACTCCCGTAATTTCGAGCATGTATCCTGGATATGATTTTATGATTACACAGGAAAATTCCCTCCTTTTTTTGTGTGGTGATGAAGAGGGGTTGTTACAGAATATGATAAATCTTGTTGATGAGAAAGTTGATATTAAAGATATTTTGTTAAAAGCAAATAAAACGGCGCAGAGATTTGATGTTTCTACAGTTGGGGAAATCTACCATAATTACTTTAGAACAAGAAATTTGACCGAATATTAATTTATTGAAAGTTCTAATATTTAATCAATACAGCCTTATTGGCGGTGGTGTTAATTCCGTTGCCGGCACTCACATTAAAGTCTTAAGAACAGCGGGGGTTGATGTCAAAGAATTTGCTTACCACAATTCAAACTTCGTAAAAAGAAGTTCTTTAGAAAAGATTTCTGATTTAACGGCTGTATTACGCAAACAATTTTGCTTGAACAAATTTCAAGAAGTCATAAATTCTTTTAAGCCCGGTATAATCCACTTCCACAATATTCATAGTTTTTTTTCTGCGCCCCTTTGGGATTTAATTGACCCCGGGGGCGGAAAAATTATTCAACATCTTCACGGTTATTATCCGTTTTGTTTGGACGGTACACTTTTCAGAAATGGAGAAATCTGCCTCAACTGTTTAGATGAAAACTCGTTTTTAAGCGGCGTTAAATATTCATGCTACGATAACTCTAAACTAAAATCTGTATTCGGATATTTGACGAGACCCTCACCCGGTGAATTTGTTAAAAAATCACAGTCCTGCCACAAATTTATTTCGGTTAGTGATTTTACAAAATCTGTATTTGTTAACCGGGGAATTGAAGAATCAAAAATAGTAACCATTCCAAATCCTTGTTCGTTTCAATCTACAAACACCTCAATTAAAAGCGGCAAATATTTTTTATTTATCGGTGCACTTGATAAAATTAAAGGTTTGAAAATTATTCCCGAATTGGCATTAAAAATGCCCGGTGAGAAGTTTGTTATTGCCGGCGAGGGAAAATTAAAAGAGTTCTTGAAAAATGCCTCATTAAAAATTCACAACTTAGAAGTAAAAGACTATGTCTCCGGTAATAATAAAGCCGGACTTATTGCTAATTGCAAAGCTTTTTTGCTAACTTCAATTTGGTGGGAACCTGCTCCGGTTTCAATATTAGAGGCTTTTTCATTCGGAAAACCGGTTATTGCTTCTAACACCGGAGGATTGCCCGAACTTATTAGCGAAGGGGCAACGGGTCATTTATTTCAATCCGGTTCCGTTGATTCAATTATCTCCAAAATTAAATTATTAAACGATAATCTCGCTTCAAATTCTGCTTATTACAACAATAATTGTTTAGCAAAAGCTTCCCGGCACACAGAAGAGGCTTTTCTGCAGAACTTGTTAATTGTATATAAAGAGTTGATGGGTAATAACGGTAAATGAAGCTAAACAAATTTAATAGTAAAAAAATGTTTTACTTGCTGTGAACCTTTTTAGGCTTATTAATAAACCGGTAATATTGATAAGTTTTGGTGAGCGCTGCATTTTTTTCTTCTCGCAACACACAAAACCATTTATTACAGAAGGATTTTCCGCTGTTTAATTAAGTTTTTAACGAGTTGTTTTCATTGAAGAAAGTAACTATTCTGAATCTACCTCAGTCTTATCAAAAAGTAACTGCCCTTTTACTTACAACATTAAGTTCACCTGAATTAAAAAGAGATCTTAAAAACACTTTTAAACTAAATACTTTTTCAACCACTCTTTACGCATTAAATCCCCCTCCTTTTTCCGCTGTTTAATATAATGGTCGGAATCTTCAAGCATCAATAATCTAACCGAATAACCTGACTTAATCATTTTTTCTGTCAATCTTAAAGATTGAGAGGGGTTTATTACATCGTCTTTTGAGCCATGAATTATCAAATATGGTATATCAACAGGTAGTTTTTCATAAAAATTAATTATTGAACGGGAATAGAGAAATTCTTCTAAATTTGCAAAGTTAGTCAAATTATCGACTCCCCTTTTTATTGTGTCAACCGCGTTATATGCTTCCTTTAAATCAGTGATACCACCGGTAATAAGCGCAGTCTTAAAAAAATTATATTTCGAGAGAATTAAATAGCTCATCATACCTCCTCTGCTCCACCCTTCAATACCCCATTTTTCAGTGTCTGCAAAAGGAAATTCGCTAGCGGTATGTGTCATATTAACAATATCAATTAAGTCAGCACCTCCAAACTCATCAACACCTTCACCTTCAAAATTGCCTCTATATTGAGAAGCGAAAACTACATAACCCCACGCAGCAATTTGACCGAACATTCCGCGGGCAGTATAAGAATCAATTGCACCCCGTTTTTCGAAACCTCCTCTGTTCCACAGCAAACAGGGAAATTTTTCATTCTCTTTTTTGAATTTCGGATAAGCGATATATCCCCTCACCCTTATACCGTGCGATAAATAAACAACTTTTTCGACAATAGAATCGTCTATTGATTCTGAACCCCATGCACTTTTTAATATGTTTAGGTTGGTCTGAGGTAAGTCAATTATCTCTCTTTCTATTATATTTGTAGTCATAAATCTAAATTAGGAAATGATTTGAGTAAAATTAATAAACAACGAAACAAAATTACCAAAAATCCAACGCCAAATAAACGAAACTTGTTTATCGGTATAGTTACCGTGGTTTTAATAGGGGCTTTTTTTATTCTTTATGTGATTCAACCAACCGGAGAGGAAGAGATTGTGACTGAGTATTTCTTCAAAAAAGAAGGAGAATTGGTGATTACTGATTCTATGGGTGTCGAAAAAATTAAGATTGATATTGAAATTGCCGATACTTATTACGAAAGGTCGCTCGGTTTAATGCTTCGTTCTAAAATGGAATTAAATCAGGGAATGCTTTTTATTTTTCCTGTTGAAGAAATGCAATCATTTTGGATGCGAAACACCAGAATTTCTCTTGATATAATGTTTATTAATTCGAAATTCGAAATCATAAACATCCATCGTAATACAAGAACTATGAGTGATCAATCTTACCCGTCAGAAAAACCGGCGCAATTTGTTTTAGAAACTATTGCCGGGTTTTCGGATATTTATAAAATTGAGCCCGGAGACAGGGTAAACTGGGTTAGAACTCAATAAATTTTTAAAAATGAAAAATAAATCTAACCGTCCTGTTATTCAAATTGAGTTTGAAAGACAAGATGTTGCTCTTGAAATTTTATGTGTTGCAGGTTTAATTGCACTTTGGGTTTATGTATTTATTTCCTACAGTGCATTACCCGAAACTATCCCGCAGAATTATGACTTAAATGGTTCTGTAAAATCTTACGGCTCAAAGGATAATATTTTTATAACTGCCGGTGTTGGTACACTGGTTTATGTTTTATTGACAGTTATAAATCGATTTCCGCATAATTTTAATTACTTGTCAGAAATCACCCCAGAAAATGCTAAAAGACAGTACACTTTAGCCACAAAAATGATTCGATGGTTAAAAGCCGGAATTATTTTAATTTTTTTTGTTACTGTACATATAACAATTGATGCTGCAGGAGGTAAAAATTCATCGCTGCCCGGCTATTTTTTACCTCTTGTTATGGGAGTAACTTTTATTCCTGTAATAATCTACATTTTACTTTCACTCAAAAAATGACTCGAACATCTTACAAAGTACTGCAATCAGCTTAACGAATTTTAGCCCGGCTTAAAAATTGCATTTAAACGCCGAATTTGACCTTCACCCTTTACCCTTCACCCTTTACCCTTTACTCCCGATTCTTGTCGGGATTACCCTTTACCCTTTACCCTTCACCCTTCACTCCCGATTCTTGTCGGGATTACCCTTCACTCTTCACCCTTCACCCTTCACTCTTTACTCTTCACTCTTCACCCTTCACCCTTCACACTTTACACTTTACCCTTCACTCTTTACCCTTCACACTTTACCCTTCACACTTCACTCTTCACCCATTATATTCACTCAAAACTATATTCTGCGGGCATCATAAAAAGAGGTTTTCCGTTGTGCCTGCTATAAAATTTTACAGCTTTTATTACAGGGTGTTCTTCTGTTAGAAATGAGGGCAATTTAAATGGATTAAGAGTTCCAAAGTCAAATAAACCGGGTTCGGGATATTCTACAATCTCGTAGTCATACACACCCGAAATTCTAGACGCTATTTTTATGGCGTCAATTAGATTTCCTGTATCGTCAATTAATCCATTGTTTACGGCATCAGAACCGGTAAAAACTCTTCCTTGAGCAATTTCTTCAACTTTTTCGAGCGAGAGTCCTCTTGCAGAAGATACCTTGCCTTTAAATTCTTCATAAAAGCCTGTGATCATATTTTTCATTACTTCGTATTCTTTTTCGGTTAAGTTTCTATCGGGAATAGATAAACCAATTAACGGAGTGGTAAATCCAAATCCGAGATCTGCGTGAGTACCAGCTTGCACATGATCTGTTGAAAAGCCTAATTTTTCTTTTAATCCATTATCGTAAATCCATGCTCCTATAACGCCTATTGACCCGGTGATTGTATTTGGAGCCGCTAGAATTTCATCGCCATACATCGAAAGCCAATAGCCACCTGATCCTGCAACATTTCCTTGTGAAACAATAACGGGCTTTTTGATTTTAGCCTTTCTCAGAGCTTCTGCCACCCAATCTGAAGCCAAACCGCTACCGCCGGGTGAATCGACTCTAAAAACTATAGCTTTAACATTAGGGTCACTTGTAGCTGCTTGCACATCTTTAATTAAAGAGCGTGCGTTAATTCCGTCATCCATACTACAAGGACCGAGCGCATAAATTACTGCTATCTTTGGTTTTTCACCCCAAACTTCATCGCCTTTAGTTTTGTTAATTTCTAAATTTCTAACTCCCGTAAAGCCGTTAAAACTGTTATCGAAAGATTTTAGGATTGCCGAAATTTCATCCCACCTTGCAATTGTATCCACTAATTTAAAATTTAAAGCCATTTGAGGCGAAAGCATAGCAAAGTCGTTCACAATTTCGTCTATTTTGGAAGGTGCTAAATTTCTTGAATTAGCAACAGAAGAGCGGAATAGGTTGTAAAATTCATCAACAATTCTTTGTTTTTGTTCGCGTTCTCCCTCGCTCATTTCTTCTCTTGAGTAAGATTCAGCTGCCGATTTATATTTCATAAAACGCCATTCAGAGTAGCCGAGCCCCAATTTTTCCATTGTATTTTTGAAATAAGTTCTGCCTGATACAAAGCCGGGAATCATAACAGACCCTTGAGGATCTAAGATAATTTTATCTGCAACAGAAGCTAAAAAATAACTTCTCATATCAGCTTCATCAATGTAAACAACTACTTTTTTACCCATACTCTGTAATTCTACAAGCACTTTCCTTATTTCCCAAAGCATAACATAACTAACATTCATTCCTGAAAGATTAAGAAAGATACCTCTTATATTTTCTTCGTTTTTAATCGAATTTAACTCTGTGAGCAAGTTTAAGAGGGTTTTGGAATTGTCAAACAACCTGTATCTTTGATATTTTACTACACCGTTCATAGAAAGCGAATAGTATAAACCGCCGGGAGTAAAATTAGAAGCAAAATTTCTATCTAAACCACCAATTCTAATTCCGTAAGAAGTTGCTGAATACTCTGTAGAAGTGTTAAAATTAGAAATAGAATTTACTGAAATATTACCTAAACCAACTCCCAAGCTGAGAGTGAAACTTTTATTATCAAAATACCTTCCTGCAACTGATAAACCGGGCAAAACTTCGTACATCACACCCGCGCTCCATTTAGAAGCACCCTCCGGGAGGTCCTTTCGGTAAAAATAGTCGCCCGCAACTGTTAGATTATAATTTCCGAGTGGTCTTATCGCAGCAGAGATTATACCTTCAACGGGGGTTCCGTTAACAGGTATATTTAACACAGACGAGATAGAAATTTCTTTTGTGGGTCTGATAACAAAACCACCGCTCCAATAATTAAATCTTTCAAAATTTCCTTTATTTCGTTTAGACCAACCATAGCCTATGCCGAGACTAAAATCATTATTTCCTGTAGAAAAACCTGTGTGATAATCTGTAACCGAATTTCCGTCAATTTTATAATTTCTGATTGAAAAAGAAGCGTTTGGAATTGCAATTCCAGCATTCCAATCTTGATGTTTGGCATCGCCCTTAAAAACAGTGTAATTGCCAAATAAGTTAACTGAGCTTATACCGGTAAGTAATGCGGGGTTATCAACTCCGAAAGATCCAAAAAACTCTGAACCTGCCGGCATTGAATTAAAGCCCGTTCTGGAAAAATAATTGTTGTTTTGCGGATAAGTTATAGCAGCAAAAAGCAAAATTATAAGGGAAATACGCTTCATTTGTTTCTCTGTGTTCTGTTATTATCAAAATATAAATTTACAAAAAATTACATTATTGTTTGCGGTGAAAATGTTGAAGAATAATTGCTGCAAATCTAAATATTTAGAATCCCAAAAAAACTGAAGAGCACGCTGAGAACACAGAAAAAGACCAACAGTGCTTGAGCGATGACGGAATTTCACGGTATTTAAAATTATTGTTTTATTATATCTTAGAACAGTACTGTTGTTTGTTCTCCTGCTCTTCAACTCAACTTAATTCCGGCATTCCCGTCAGCTTCTGGTTCGAACTTTTTCCTCTGCGTTCTTTGTGTGTTCCGCGGTTGGTTTGTTTTTTTACCACCTAAAAAATCCAATAAACCTTTTTCTTAATCCCAACCTTATACATTATAATCGTTCTTTTTTAATACAAGCAGCTAATTCTCTTTCAAAATCACTAAATTTAGGATTAAAAAATTGGTTGGTAAAAATTGAAAAAAGCCTTAGTACATGAATGGTTTGTTGACCGCTCCGGTTCGGAGAAATGTGCTGAATCTTTTACTAATATTTGGGATGATTTTGATGTTTACTCCTTAGTTGATTTTCTCACTCCCTCCCTGCGTGAAAAACTTATTAAAAACAAAACAGTAAAAACAAGTTACATTCAAAAACTACCTTTTGCAAAAAATCATTTCCGGAAATATTTACCTTTATTCCCAAATGCTATCGAAAATTTTGACTTCACCGGTTACGATTTAGTTCTTTCTAATTCGCACGCCGTTGCCAAAGGAGTCATTACTGGAGAAAACACTCTTCATATCTGTTATTGCCATACTCCCGTAAGATACGCCCGCGAATTACGCTCACAATATCTTGAAACTGCAGGATTTAACAAAGGCTTAAAAAAGTATTTCGCTAATGCAGTTTTAGATAAAATCAAAAAGTGGGATGATAAAACTGCTCACAGACCAGATTTTTACATTGCAAATTCTGATTACACAGCCGCAAAAATTCTAAATTATTACGGAAGAGAAGCCACTGTAATTCACCCGCCTGTTGAAGTGAACAGGTTTGTCTCAAATCTCAAACGAGAAAACTATTATTTTACTGCATCCCGGCTTGTTCCTTATAAAAAAATTGAATTGATTGCAGAAGCTTTTACTAACATGCCCAATAGAAAATTGGTTATTGCAGGCAGCGGCGAAATGCTAAATAAAGTTAAAGAAAAGGCGGGTAAAAATGTTGAAATATTAGGATTCGTTACTGATGAGGAAATGGCTGAATTAATGGGAAAAGCCAAAGCGTTTGTTTGGGCTGCAATTGAAGATTTTGGTATTGTGATTGCCGAAGCTCATGCAGCAGGAACTCCCGTAATTGCTCTCGGTATAGGGGGTGCAAAAGATATTGTAATAGAAGGATTTAACGGCACATTTTTTGAAAATCAAACTGTTACCGGTATTATTTCGGCTGTTCAAAAATTCGAAAATATTTCAGGGTGTTTTAATCATAACGAAATAGCAATAGATGCACAAAAATTTTCGAAAGAACGGTTTGAGGCTGAAATAAAGGAATTTATTGAAAAAAAGTTTGTAAATTTTAGATCGAGATAAGTAAAATCTGTTTTTTTTGACCGGAAGCAAATCCTGACTAATTATTTTAAGATAAAAAACAACCTCACTTTTTATTCTCTTTCTAAGAGGATTTTTGATATTTTATTTTCCACTATAATATTATTACTATTAGTTTGGTGGTTTTTTCCTGTTGCAACTATACTTATTAAAATTGACTCACCGGGTCCCGTTTTTCATATTCAAAAAAGAAAAGGAAAGAATTGTAAGCTCTTTAATTTTATAAAATTTAGAACTATGAGGGCTTCAGAAACGGGGATAAAGTACAATCCGGTTGTAAAGGCTGATGATAGAATTACTAGAGCAGGTGCATTTTTAAGAAAAACAAATTTAGACGAGATTCCTCAAATTATTAATGTATTAAAGGGGGAAATGTCGTTTGTCGGTCCACGACCCCACTTACCGGTTTATGATGAAGAATACTCCAAATATGCAAAAAATCTAAACTTTCGATATGCTGTTAAGCCGGGAATTACAGGATTAGCGCAAATCAGCGGATTTAGAGGAGATTCTATCAATGAGAAGGAAAATAAATTATTGATTAATAAAAGAGTTGAATTGGATTTGGAATATATAGAAAAGCAGTCATTCTTATTTGATTTAAAGATATTGGCTAAAACTGTTCTAATTTTGTTAGGTGTTAAAAATCGTACCTAAATTTAATATTACATAATACCGCAATTCCTTAAACCATAGCGACTTTAATTGTTTTCTCATCCATTAGCAAAACATAATTTTTAAGCTAAGTTAGGGAGAATTAAAATTTCAACATAAGTAGGAAAAACCGCTAAATCCGGTTTAACCAGAATAATAACTTTACCCGGTTTCGACTTTGCTTTTAAAACAATTATCCCTTTATTTAAATTACTTTTGTCTATCTCGGCTAAATCAGCTCCCTCCGTAATCTGAAAATCAACATTTACACTTCTACCGGGAGCCCGGTTTCCGAAGCTATTAATAGGTACAACGGTAATTAAAGTGTAAGATTCACCGTCGGTATAAATTTTGTTTCTCGAAACTTCAATTTTTACTTCGTAAATGCTAAAAACATACAAGTAAGTGAGGTAACCGGAAATTAGAATAATTATGGCGGCAAATATAAAATATGTCAAATATTTTCTCTTTGGTGGTTGATTTTCGGTGTTCATAAAATTTATAAAAATTGTAAATTCAAAAACTAATATAGTTTGAAAGCATTTCTTTTAAATATAAGGCAACATTTCACCGCGTTTTTATTTTTTAATCAATAATGTGAATGGCTACAGAGAATGACGAGAAGGGGTTAAATTATTTTTTTTGCCACCGAAAATCCAAGGTTCACCTGATTTTCGGTGGCAAAAATTTTAAGCATATAGTTTGAATAATCAGAACAAGAAAAAAAGTGATCAAACATGTTCAAATATTAAGATTACGAATCTCCGGG
>JACSRR010000406.1 GCA_014879635.1 Ignavibacteriaceae bacterium
ATCAAACCGTGATTTGCGAAATTTCAGCGAAAAAAATATCAAGATGATTTTTATGACTCTGTTAATGGGTAATAACGCGTATTTCGTGAACAGTGAAAGAGAAACCCGTGAGGGATATGCGGATCTTTTGTTAATACCCACAAAGTTGAATCCGGGGAAAGAAAACTTCTTGATAGAGCTTAAATATTTGAAAGTAGGTGAGAAATCAAGGTTAGAGGCTGAAAAAACAAAAGCAATTGAGCAAGTAACAAGATATAGAGAAGAGTTAGCTAAAGATGGATTACAATGTAAAGCATTTGCCGTACTTTTTATAGGAAAGACTGAATATACGGTTCAAGAGATTAACTAAATTTACCGGTCTTTGTGAATTGATGTGGTGCAATAGAACTTTAGAGTAAGCGAAAAATTTTAATAACTCTTTACAAATATTACTATTTAGAGTTTGAGGGTTTAGAAATATAATGGGATTGAGTTTTACTAACCCCACAATTAAGATGGGGTTAGTAAAAAGTTGATAGTGAGAATAATATTTCGGTAGCCGGTTCTTCAAGTGTAAATATTGCTATTAACTACTTAATATCACAGATCCAATAATCTAATATTACAAACGGGCAAAAACTGCCCTTAATCTTAATTTCTAATTAGAGCCAATAACTCTTCAGTTTTTTCTTTAAGAAGATCTTTATTCCCTTTTGTTTCAACATTTAATCTTATAATAGGTTCGGTATTTGACATTCTAAGATTAAATCTCCAATCGTCATATTCAATACTAACACCATCGGTTTTATCTACGATACCGCCGGTGTACTTTTCTTCTATTTCTTTTATTTTTGCTGCAGGGTCAGCTATTTTTGAATTAATTTCACCAGAACAAGGATAATTATTGATCATCTCTTCTACAAGTTGGGATAATTTTTTATTTTCAACCGACATTAATTCCATTACCAATAAAAACGGAATTAATCCGCTATCAGAATAGGCATTATCTCTGAAATAGTGGTGTGCTGACATTTCGCCGCCATAAACGGAATTAACTTCTCTCATTTTTTCTTTAATAAATGCATGCCCACTTTTAGATTGAACGGGGTTTCCGCCTGCTTTTGTAACAATATCAAGAGTATTCCAAGTCAATCTGGGGTCATGAACAATATTGCCCCCGGGTGAAGTAAGCAAAATTGATTTTGCTAATAAACCAACAATATAGTAACCTTCAATAAAGTTACCGTGTTCGTCAAAGAAAAAGCAGCGGTCATAATCACCGTCCCAAGCAACACCTAAATCTGCATTATGTTCTTTAATAGCATTAATTGTAGGAGTTCTTGACTCTTCTAACATCGGATTAGGAACTCCGTTGGGGAATGAAGCATCCGGTTCATTAAAGATTTTAATTAATGTTACAGGAAGAAGGGGCTCAAGTTTATCAATCATCAATCCTGCACAACCGTTTCCCGAATTGACAACAACTTTCATTGGCTTAATATTTGCCGGGTTGTAAAACCTTCTTAAGTTCTTGATAAAACCTTCGGAAATATCTTTAGTTTCATAAGTACCTCTTACCGAAGCCAAAGGGTTATCTCTTATACACATCT
>JACSRR010000410.1 GCA_014879635.1 Ignavibacteriaceae bacterium
TCCGTCGTCGGCAGCGTCAGATGTGTATAAGAGACAGATATACATCCCTCGCACTCACTACAAATCTAAGACTTATCTCAAATTTTCTAATACTGATTTTTGTGTGTCTATGCATGATTCGGCAATAAACTCAATAAATTTGTTTAGATTTCCTTTATCTGCTTGCGATAGTGACTCAATATATTTTCTACGGTTTTCATTTTTAATAATAGCAGGGGGGTAGCCTTTTTGGATTAAAATAAGATTCATTAGTAACCGGGCACCTCTTCCGTTACCGTCATCAAACGGGTGAATGCGTACCATATTGAAGTGAGCAATTGACCCTACAATTACGGGGTGTGTATTATTACCGTTTTCTTTTATCCAATTACAGAGATTTGCCATTTCGGGGGCAACTTGGGTTGGAAGCACAAATTCATGAATTGTACCGTCATTCTGTAAAACATGATTTGGGAGAAGTTTGTACTCTCCGGGAGTGGCTTTTTTATCGATTTTAATACCGTTACTGTCAATTGCCGGGGTAGATTTAATTCCGGAAAGTAGAAAAGCATTAAATTCTTTTAATAGTCCGGTAGAGATTTCCCTTCTATTGTTTACAACATCATAGAGGAAGTCGATTGCTTCGGCGTGATTTTTGGCATCGATAAAGTCTTTAAGAGGTCTGCCTTCAACGGTAAGACCGCTTTGAAGGAAGAACAAAGTTTCTCCCTGAGTCAGTGAACTGCCTTCGATAGCGTTGGAGTTATAAGTCCATTCTATTAATAGTTTTTCTTCGATAGTTTGCCACAGATCGCCCTCAACGGGTTTTAATCTTTTGATTTCTTCGTTTAATTCTTCTGTAAGTTCTAATAACTTCTCTAAGGCAATATCAGGTTTTACAGTATAAAAAATGTTTACATCACTCCGGTAATTATCACTATTGGAAGAACTATTATCCTTATAGTTTTTCAATCCGGTTTATCCTCATTTAAAATATGGTTAGCTGTGGCTTTACCTGAGAGGAAGGCGCCCTCAACACCTTCTTTTACGAAAGCGTCACCGCAGATGTATAATCCGGGTAATTCATGAGTTGTAAAAAAGGGTTCGTGATAAAATGAGGTGGGTTTTGAATAACGCCATTTGTGAGCAAAATAAGAAACGGGAGATTCTCCTTTTAATATCTCTTGCGACTGATTAAACAACGCTTTAACTAAGCTATCAGAATTATAATCCCAAATTTCTTCACTTAATGCTGCAGAAAAATAAAGCGTAATAAGCTGATTGCTACATTTGATCCCTTTTTTGTGGTTATCAACTGCTAAAAAAATGTTGTGGTTAAAATTATCAATAAATCCTTGTTCGGGGAAAATAAATTCTTTCACAGGTTGAATTGCCAATACTATACATTTTTCGTATTGAATTAAATCCAATATACTTAATGAAGAGTAAGGCAGTTTGATTGAAGAAATTTGTAATAGTTCAAGAGATTGAGGTAGGGGAGCGGTCAAAAATAAATTAGAACAAAAATAGGAGATTCCTGTCTCTCCGGTTACCTCCCACAGGTTTGTTGCATTGTCTAAACTAATTTTAACCACTTTAAAATTTTGTGTAATATTTAAGTTTTTAGACAGTTCGATTGCAAATTCCCTCATCGAATTTACACCGCAATATTTGGAGATTACCGCATTATTATCAAATGCAAGTATATCAAACCAAGATTTTAGAATACCTTTTGAAAGGAAATCAGATACAAAGTTTTTAAAAACGGGAGTAAATACTTCAAAACCGGGGGCACCGTAGTCAACAGTATCAAAAGAGTTTTTTGAAGGGGATTCAATTCGCCGTGAGGCAGTTCTACCGCCGGCGGCTTTACCTTTATCGAGAATAAGAACAGATTTACCTGAATTAAGAAGGGAAGTACCGGCTGATAAACCGGTAATTCCGCTTCCGATAATTATAACATCAAATTTGTTAGAATCCATGAGATATAATTATACCTCGAATTCAATAAAGTCTCCGCCAATTTCTTGTTGTTCGTGAATAAGAATATCGATAAAAACATCGGTTACTAAATGTTGTATCCCGATAGATTTCATCAATTCCCATGCTTCACCGTCAACACCATTTTTTGTAATTAAAAGACGGGTTTTAACATGATCAGCAAAAGTTCTCGGGAATTTATTGTAATAAGCCAAAGCTTCGGTTACTTCCTCTCTTGATAGAGGGTGATCTTTGAGAACTAACTGACCGTAAAGCACTTGTTTATGTTTTTCGCTAAGAACAGCTAATTCGACAGTATCTTTTCTGTTCCAAATAGCACCCACTTTAGTAATCTCATAAGGGAATACTTTTCTGAGAGCAGCGGAGTTAGGGAAATTTTCGAAAACTTCGCGAACATAAATTATCATTCTTGTATCGAGATAACCTTCTAAGTTCTGCATAATGTGAGCAATCATTTTTTCATATTCGCCTGATTCAAAATTGATGATATCGGGCTGAATAAATCTGAACCAGAAGTTATCGAAATAGTTTGCAACATAGTATCTACCGAACTTGGATTTTATTCCGGGACGGGTGTTAATAGGATTTTCTCTGTCAACAATTTTCTTTCTTTTTTCTAATTCGAATAAATACTTGGTCAAGTTTGTAACCGGTATATTAACCGAACTCGCAATATCAGACATTTTATTATCGCCGTGTGAAATTGCTTGGAGAATAGATAAATAGATTTTATTTCCACGCGAGAATTCGTTTAGAATTAACTCTTTTAATTCGAAGGCTAACGGAGCGTAGAGAACAAAGATAAGCTCTCTGATGATTTGTTCTAAACCTTTATCCCAGAGCTTGAGCCGGTCGATCAGGAAGTAATATTTTGGTAGCCCGCCAAAAATAGTATAAAGAGTGATTAACTGTTTGGTTGTTAAATTCGAATTGTTTGATTTGGCAATTGCCATAACATCAGAAATACCGAACGGACGCAGTTTTATCTTTTTTGCGTTTAGTTTGTAAATCGGGCTTTCTTTAGTTTCAAACCTTCTTCTTATAAAATCTTCATTGTATGAAACTATAATCAGATTAAGTTTCGAGTTATGATGATTTTTATCCCACGCTCTCTTTAAATCTACATACGCAGTTTGGTCAACAAACTCGAGATTGTGGAACTCATCAATAATAATGTTTACCGGGTTTTGAATTGCAATTTTGAAAAGGAAAGCGAAAAAATCTTCCCAAGTCAAAAATACAGGTACTGATTCACCCGAAATTTGAAATGATTTTAAATATTCAGTTATATCGCGAAGCTGCATTGCAGTAGCTTTAGAACTGATGGTTATATAGGCTCCGGCATTTTCTCTGAGAAATTGCTTTACCAATGTTGTTTTCCCCACTTTCCTTTTTCCCGTTAGAACAGTAATACTTGCCCCTTTTGAAGCAGCAATTGCGATGCTATTAAGATCATCAAGCTGTTTTTTTCTAAAGTAAATTTTCATTTTAAGTACTCATACTCATTAAGGTTGGAAATTAGTGAACTTCTTAAAAAATACACTGTGATTATACAAAATTATTTTAAATTTAGAAATGTAATTTTTTTATTTTGTACCCTCAATTTAATAATAAAGCCTCAATAATCTATGAAAAAAATAATTATATTTTTTGTTTTCCTGTGTAATTTAATAAATGGTCAGGAAAAACCTGTTTTCACAACAACTGAATGGGCGTATGACAAAACCATTTATGAGGTAAATTTACGGCAATTTACGCCTGAAGGTACTATAGAAGCTTTTATTCCTTACTTGGATACCCTCAAAGATTTGGGAGCCGATTTACTCTGGTTTATGCCAATTCATCCAATCGGTGAATTAAACAGGAAAGGTTCTTTAGGCAGTTATTACTCAATTAGAGATTTCAAAGATGTTGACCCTTTTTTAGGAAGTAAAGAAGATTTTAAAGAATTAGTGAGGATTGCCCACTCAAAGGGGATGTTTGTAATTATTGATTGGGTGGCAAATCACTCTTCTTGGGATAATTATTTGGTTAATACTAACCCCGAATTTTATGAAACGGATGCAAACGGAAATTTTATGCCTCCCGTTGAAGATTGGTCTGATGTAATTTCTTTTAATTACGATGTACCTCAAATGAAAGATTATATGTGGGGTGCTCTAGAGTATTGGGTAAAAGAGTTCAATATTGACGGATACCGGTGCGATGTTGCAGGCATGGTACCTCTCGATTTTTGGATTGAAGCACGAAAGAGGCTTGACCAAATCAAGCCTGTATTTATGCTAGCAGAGTGGGAAAGTCCCGAAATGCACCTTGCTTTTGATATGACTTACGCTTGGGATTTTCATCATATTCTCAATAAATTTGTTAAAGGGGAGGCAACGGTAACAGATTTTATTAAAGAGTTTGACAAAGATTTTAACGAATATCCGCAAGAAGCTATTAGAATGAGATTCACCTCAAATCATGACGAAAACAGTTGGAATGGAACAGAATTTGAGAGATTGGGAGATTTTGCAGAAATTTTTGCAGTCTTTTGCGCCGTAACTCCCGGTATGAATCTGATTTACAGCGGTCAAGAAGCCGGAAATCAGAAAAGGCTCCTGTTTTTTGATAAAGACCTGATTGAGTGGAAAGAAAATAAAATGAGAGGGGTTTATACAACTCTCAATAACTTGCGAAAAAGTGAGAAAGCACTTTATGCAGGTAATGACAAATCTACATTTAATGTTATTGTTAAAGGAGAAGACTATCTTTTATTCGAAAGAAAAAAAGATGAAAGCTCCGTATTATGTTTCTTTAATTTTACTAATTCGGAAAAAGTCATTTCTATACAAGGTTTAAATCTATCCGGCTCATTTGTGGATGTTTTTTCGGGAATGGGTATTCAAATTGACAGGTTAAATGAAATTTCGCTTCCTGCATTAAGTTACTTTATATTGAGGAAAAAAGGATAAATTTTTGACCGGAATATTAACTAAGTATGATGTAGTAATTGGATTAGAAGTACACGCCCAATTATCTACTAATACAAAAATATTTTGCGGCTGTTCTGCGGCTTCAGGTTCTGAACCAAACAGTAATATTTGCCCCGTTTGTCTCGGTCACCCCGGTACACTTCCCGTATTAAATAAAAAAGCCTTAGAATATGCCGTTTTAATGGGAATTGCAACCCAAAGCACAATAAATCAATACTCAACTTTTGCCCGTAAGAATTATTTTTATCCCGATTTACCAAAGGGCTATCAAATATCGCAATTCGATTTACCCGTATGTGAAAACGGCTTTTTAGAAATTTCGTCAGGGCACGGTGAAACTAAAACTGTAAGAATTAAACGGATTCATCTTGAAGAAGACGCGGGGAAATCAATACATGACAGGGGTAACTCAACTCTAATTGATGTTAATAGATGCGGTGTTCCGCTTATCGAAATTGTTACCGAACCCGATTTTTCTTCTGCTTTTGAAGCAACAGATTATCTGATGAAAATCAGGCAAATTGTTCGTTATCTCGGTATTTGTGACGGAAATATGGAAGAAGGTTCTCTTAGGTGCGATGCTAATGTTTCTCTTAAAATAAAGGGTGAAGAGCGTTTAGGTACCAAAACCGAATTAAAAAATATGAATTCCTTCAAAAATGTTGAGAAAGCAATAAATTATGAGATTGAAAGACAGTTTGAAATTTTAGAAGAGGGTGGGTCAATTTCGCAACAAACGCTTTTATGGAACCCCGATAAAAACGAAGCTTACCCGATGAGGTCTAAAGAAGATTCTCATGATTACAGGTATTTCCCTGACCCTGATTTAATACCGGTCACTATTTCAAATGAAATGTTGAGTGAAATAAGATCAATGTTACCTGAACTTCCCGGAGCTAAAATTAAAAAGTTTACGGAAATTTATTTGCTCCCGGAATATGATTCATCCGTTCTAACTCAAGAAAGAGAAATTGCAGAATTCTTTGAAGAAGTATGTAAACAAACTTTAGCATTCAAAGAAGTGTCTAATTGGATGATGACTGAAGTTCTTAAGATTTTGAACGAAAAGAAAATTACTATTTCAGAATTTAATATTACACCGCAAAATTTTGCCGGCTTAATAAATGAAATTAAATCGGGGTCAATAAGCGGTAAAATTGCTAAAGATGTTTTTGCCGATATGTTAGAAACCGGTAAAGACGCAGCTTCCATAATTGACTCAAAAAACTTAAAACAGATATCTGACCCGGCATTAATTGAACCTGTAGTTAAATCACTTTTTGACGCTAACAAACAGAAAGTTAATGAGTTATTAGAGGGTAAGGAGAAGATTTTTGGATTTTTTGTAGGGCAGGTTATGAAATCTACCTCAGGAAAAGCAAACCCGGCTTTAGTAAACGAATTAATCAAAAAAGAACTTGAAAATAGAAAAAATGAATAAGGAGAAATGATTGAGCTTTAAAAAAGCGGTTAGAAAATTGTTAGGGATAAAAACTGAAGAAGAATTAAATGTTCAGAAATCCCCGATGGAAAAAACTAAAGAGTTTTTTGAATCATTGTTTTATGCTTTAATAGCAGCATTATTTATTATCACATTCATTGTTCAAAATACCAGAATTCCCACAGGGTCAATGGAAGGAACAATAAAAGTAGGTGATTTTGTATTAGTTAATAAATTTATTTACGGTGCAAGTTCGCCCAGGTTTATTCCTTTTACAGAAATAGCGCTCCCTTATTTTACTCTTCCTTCGTTCAAAGAACCTAAAGCGGGTGAAATAGTTGTTTTTGATTACCCCGGTGATAGAGATGATTTATTTCCTAATGAATTAAATGTTCAGTATGTTAAAAGATTAATAGGTATGCCGGGTGACACCGTTGAAATTAAAGACAAAGTTGCTTTTGTAAACGGAAAACAATTTTGGATTCCTCCGTTTATTCAATATCTTAATCCTCGTCCCGAACCTGAAGGGAGAGCTAACCCTAATATTTTTCCGAAAGGTAAACCTTGGAATCAAGATAATTATGGTCCGCTCATTATTCCTAAAAAAGGTTACACCATTGAATTAGACCCCGTTACGGCATCTGAATGGAAAACAACTATCGACCGTGAATTTGAAGAAGAAGTTGTTGTAATTCAAGCCGGTAATGTGTATATAAAAGGGGAGAAAGTTACCTCATACACATTTCAAAAAGATTACTATTTTATGATGGGCGATAACCGTGACGATAGCGCAGATAGCCGTTTTTGGGGGCTTGTTTCAAGAGATAGAGTAGTAGGGGAAGCATTTATCACTCTGTTTTCGTGGGACAGGGATATCCCGTTCTCAAATATTTTCAAACTTCTCGGCTCAATAAGACCCGACCGCATTCTTAAATTATTGCACTAAAAATTAAATGATTAAAATAGATTATAAGAGATATTCACTTAAGAATGGGTTAGATTTAATAATTCATTCCGATAAAACAGCTCCAACAACAGCAGTGAGTCTTCAATATAAAGTAGGCTCAAGCTCAGACGGCGAAAAATCGGGCATGGCTCACCTTTTTGAACACATGATGTTTCAAGGCTCAATGAATGTTGACAAAGGAGAGCATATTCAACTTATTCAAACTGCCGGCGGTTCTGTAAATGCATCAACAAACTGCGATAGAACCGAATACCATGCCAAAGCACCCTCAGACTATTTGGAACTGCTTCTCTATTTAGAATCGGATAGAATGGGATTTTTTCTCCCTGCTTTAACGCAAGAAAAGTTGGATAATCAAATCGGCGTTATTAAAAACGAGCGGTTAGAAAGATACGATAATGTACCATACGGATTGGCTTATGAAAGGTTAATCAAAATGGTTTACGGCGCAGGTCACCCGTATTCAAGACCTGTAATAGGATACATGAATGATATTGAAGCAATAAATATTGACGATGTAAGAAAATTTTTCGCAAATTATTACAATCCCGCTAATGCCTCTTTAGTAATTGCGGGAAATGTTGATTATGAGAGGGGGAGAGAATTAGTTGAAAAATATTTTGGTGAATTTGAAGGGTTCCCTGTTGAAAGACCCGTAACCAAACCGTCTAAAATAAAGCATGAAAAATTTGAATATGAGGATAAAGTCGGTTTAGAGCGAATTTATTTAGCTTGGAAGACCAAAAAATATGATACAAAAACAGATTCGGAACTTTCAATGTTGTCCGGTTTATTAACTGGAAATAAAAACTCGCGATTAACCAAAAAGCTTGTTCATGACCTCGAATTAGCTCAAAGTGTATCTGCATACAATATGTCACAAATTTACGACGGTATGTTTATAATTTCGGCAACGGCAAAAGAAAACAAAGATACGAGCGAAATCAGAAAATATATATTTGAAGAAATTGAGAAAATTAAAAACGGCGGAATAGGCGAAAATGAGTTAAATCGCGATAAAAATATGGCTAAAACAGGAATAATTTTCGGATTACAAGATATTCAAAATATTGCATATACAATGAATGAATATATCCTATACGAAGGGGAACCCGATTATTTCCAAAAAAATCTCGATCTATTCAATTTGGTCACGCCTAACGAACTCGCAAATATCTGCAAAAAATATTTGAATGACGAGTTTATAGAACTTGTAATTAAACCCGTTAAAGAAAATTAAAATGTTAGATAGAAGAATTATACCTCACCCTGAAAATTTTTCCGAAATTATTTATCCGGAGATAAACAAATTTACGCTCAAAAGCGGACCGGAAGTGTATCATATTCAAAAGAGCAAACTTCCGCTCATAACGCTTATATTTTTTATTCCCGGCGGTTCAAAGTTTGACCCGGCAGGAAAAGAGGGGATCGGTTTTTTAAATTCAATGTTAATTGATGAAGGAGCGGGCGGGCTTTCGGGATTAGAGTTAAGTGACCGTTTAACTTCAACAGGCAGCGCTTTAGCTATTAACACAACTGCTGACGAATTAGAATTTTCTTTGCTTGCATTAAAAGAAAATTTTGAATCCACTCTTGAAATTGCTTCCAAAGTTTTTTTTGAACCATCTTATAGTTTAAACGACTTTAACAGGGAAAAGAGTAAATTATTAAACGGTATAATTCAGAATAATAAATACCCTGCCGTTGTTGCAGAGAAATTTTTCAGACAACACATAAGCGGTGTTAATAATGCCTATTGCCATTCATTGTTCGGAAGTTTAGAATCAACCGGCAATATTACACATGATGAGATACTTAACTATTACACCAATTTTGTTAAAGGAAGAAAACCTGTTTTTGTGGTAACTGGGGATATTGATACAAACGAACTATCCTTACTTCTTGAAAAGTATTTCCCGGCTGAAAGATTAACCCAAGATAAGCTAAGTAATCCCGAAATTAAATTTGAAAAAACGAAAAGCAAATTGATTCTTGTTGATTTCCCCGGCGCTCCGCAAGCCGAAATTATAATGGGCTTTCCGCGAGGACCTAGAAACGAAAGAACATATTACACAGAAAAGCTTCTTAATACTATTTTTGGAGGTAGTTTTAACAGCCGCTTAAATATGAATTTACGAGAGCGGGAAGGTTATACTTACGGAATTTCATCTAACTTTAGTTACAAACAGCAAATGTCAAACTTCGTAATTTCAACGGGAGTAGATAATAATAATGCTGGGAACGCAATTTATCAAATTTTACAAGAATTGAAATTGATGAAAGAAGAAGAGGTAACCCCTGAAGAGTTGAAAGACGCAAAGGATATGGTTATTAGAAAATTCCCATTATCTTTTGAAACTTACTCTGCAACCGCATCGGCACTTTATCTATTAGCAGCCCTAGATTTACCCTTAGATTATTACAAAAAATTTGTGGAAAGAATTGATGAAGTTAAAGCCGGAGATATACAATTTTTAGCAAATGATGTATTTGATTTAGACTCAATTTTGATTGTTGTAGCCGGAAACAGAAACGAAATCTCTGATTCTTTAGAGGGCAATTTTACCGGTGAAGTTATAGAGGTTTCAATTTAAGAATCTTTGTACCTGAATTATGGTGCTTATTTGTGGTAATTTTTAAATGTGGTATTCAAAAAAAAATTCAGAATTAAATATTTCTGAATATTCAATTCACTAATTAGTGGTTGAAAATT
>JACSRR010000006.1 GCA_014879635.1 Ignavibacteriaceae bacterium
TTGAAAGCATGAAAAGAGTCCCTTTCTTAAAATCCATCTGCCGCTATTTGCCCAATCCAATATCGAAACAAGTTTTATGGTTATCTAATAATACTTTCCGATAATATATATTCATTTGATAATGTTGATTTAATTTTTAATGACAGCAGAACAGAAATTTTAGCTGAGGACAGTTATGAATATGAAGATAAAAAAAAAGTAGAATTTCAACTATTAATTTGGATGTAGTTCAATATCGAGTCATTATTGAACATAATTCTTATAATGCTCCATATTTTACTTATAATAAATTAAGATTTACTCAGCTTGATGAACAAATTGCAGCTATAAACAATCTGATCTTCCCCCAGTTTTGTGTACACAAATATAAGAGATTATTTGTTACTAAAAAATTGTTGTTCAAATTCTAGCGGAGATAAATAATTCAAACTGGAATGCATCCTATGTCTGTTATAGAACACTTCAATATACTCGAATATCATCATCTCAGCTTCACTCCTTGTTTTAAATCGTGTTTGGTAAACTAATTCCATTTTTAATGTATGGAAAAATGTTTCTGTTATTGCATTGTCATAACAATTGCCTTTTCTACTCATACTTTGCGATATATGGTTATTTGCAAGCAGATTGCGTACCTCGTTGCTTGCGTATTGCACACCTCTATCTGAGTGAAAAATCAATCCTTGCTTGGGCTTCCTTTCCGTGATTGACTTTTCTATCGCAGAATGTACAAACGCTTTGCTTAATCTTGTGTCAACTCGCCAGCTGATTATCTGTCTTGTAAATATGTCAATTACAACGACTAGATAAAGCCAGCCTTCTCGTGTCCAGATATATGTTATATCCGATGCCCATACTTTATTTGGGCTTATTGTTGTAAAATTCTGTTTTAATTGATTCTCAGCCACCGGAAGACTATGATTTGAATTGGTAGTTGCTTTAAATTTTCGCTTTACGACTGATTTTAAAGATTGCTCTCGCATCAGTCTTGCAACCTTGTTCTTACCTATCATGATGCCTTTACGACGCAATGCCTGTGTTATTCTGGGCGACCCGTAAACTTGGCGGCTCTTTTCAAATATCTCCTTTATTTCTTTATTAATTAATTTGTCTGCATTCTTTCGATTGCTTGTTTTACCTTGCTTGTATTTATAGTACCCGCTCGTTGATACTCCTATTGCCCGGCATATTCTCAATACTGCATATTCTGAGCAGTGCTTTTCCACAAAGGAGTATTTATCTTCTATTCTTTTGAAAATATGCCGAGTGCTTTTTTTAATATGTCTCGCTCCTCTTTTAAAACCCGATTCTCTCGCTTAAGCCGTGTAAGCTCTGAATCTATAGGGCTTTGGTGTCCTTTACCGGGGAATGCACCTTCAGCATCTTTCAAATACCGTTGCTTCCAGAGATGCAAGGTATTTTCGTTTATACCAAGTTCTCTTGATAATTCCGATATTCGCTTTTGTTTGCTTAATATCAGTTTTACAGTATTTATTTTAAATTCTTTGTCGTATGTTCTTTTTACTTTTTCCATTTTTGACCTCCGTTTTTCTCAAATCTAACTAGTTTTCATCTCTTTTCCTAATGTCCACTCTATTAGGGGAAGGTCA
>JACSRR010000385.1 GCA_014879635.1 Ignavibacteriaceae bacterium
TTGTCTCCCCGCTTAATTAAATTTAATTGGTTTTCTTTTCGTAAATCAAGAGCATGTAAATGACTTCGTCACTCTTGATTTACGCGAAAACCAATTTTAATCCCTTTTCGGTTCTTTAAGCGGGGAGACAAAAATGTGGTCGACTTTGTGCTTTGTCGATTGTTGTTTTTTTCTTTTTATTTATTTTTGAACTTAATTTTCTTCTTCTTATTATTTATTGTAGGTCCATTTTGATTAATACTTCTTCTGAAGCTTTCACTAAATTAGCCGAAGCCTTTTTGCCTCACGGTATTCTCAAGTTTTTTGATGTCTCCGATTTCTCTATTATCCCTTCTGATATTCCTTTCGGTGAAGTTTATTCCGTTACTCTGACTGAAAAATCTTTTTTACCTGCTCTTCCTGATGGTGTTGTTGCTTCTAAATACCGTTTTAAAGGGTATAAATCTATGAATATTGAAGATTTCCCTATTAGAGGTAGAAAAGTAGTTCTTACTCTTAAAATTAGAAAATATCAAATTCAAGGCAGTACGAAAATATTCTCTAATAGCTATAATATTACCCCTGATTCTGTAAAACTTACCACTGAATTTGCTTTTTTTTAACCAATAAAGTAGATACTCAACCCGTTAACATCCACTCCGTAGCAATAGAATACAAAATTAACCCCAATACCTTCTATAAAAACTATAAATATAAACTCTCTGACTATAAAAACTTTTGTAAAATATATCGAACCGAAATAAAAAATATGGCATTCATATTTAAGGAAAATCTATCGGATTCAATTGGGATAGACGAATGTGCGATATTTTCAGGAGATTTTTATACTATAATATTAAATAAGAAAGCTGCAAACAAAAAAGGATCAATTATAGCTATGATAGAAGGTACCAAATCATCTAAAATCATTAATGCATTGGATAAAAAGATAAATATGTTTGATAAAGTTGCCGTAAAGGATGTAACAATAGATTTAGGTTCTGCCGTAGAATGGATAGCAAGGGATATTGGGATAAATGCTGAAATAATTTATGATAGGTTTCATGTTGAGAAATTAGTATTCGATGCGCTACAAAATCTAAGAATTTTTTTTAGGAGAATAGAGTTAGAGAAAGATGATGAAAATGAAAAGAGATTATCTAACGGAGATACTAAGAAGCAATTGCTAATAAGAAGCAGATATCTACTCTACAAACCAAGTTATTTATGGACAAAAGAACAGAAACACAGAGCTGAAGTATTATTTAAGGAATATCCGGTAATTGAAAAGGCTTATAACTTAGTAATGGAGCTTAAAGTAATATATAACAAAAGAAAGTTTGGAGTACCCCCTAAGTTCTTTTTAGAGGAAATCGCAAATAAAATGATAAAATCAAAAATTGGTGAATTAGTTAGAGTCGGACGAACGATAATAAAACACTTATCCGGTATAGCAAATTACTTTACACAAAGAAAAACTAATGCATTGTTAGAAAACTTTAACGGTAAAATTAAAACTCTTTTAAGAAATCTTAGAGGTACAAATGATCGTGTCTTCTTCTTGTTCAGATTATTCAAACTTTATGCTTAATATTTTTGCCACCGAAAAATCAGGTGAACC
>JACSRR010000389.1 GCA_014879635.1 Ignavibacteriaceae bacterium
TCTTTTTCATTATAAATTTTTGAAATTCTTTTTATCAATGTAAATATAAGAGGTGTTAAGTGAAAGAATTTTTTAAGATGTTCGGTGCCGTTATGGCAGGATTGTTTGTATTCAGTATCGGTAGTATGATAGTTACTTTTTTATTTTTTATAATGTTTGTATCAATTTTTAGTACCACAGAAACGGTATCAATTAAAAGCGATTCAATTTTACATATTACTTTAAAAGAACCGGTAGTTGATCATTTCAGAGATTATGATATGAGTATAGACCGGTATCTATCTGCTACTCCGGCGTTTGTCTCGCTTAGAAGTGCCGTTTTGGCAATTAGAAAAGCAGCTGAAGACCCCAAAATAAAAGGAATATTCATTGAAACTGAAGGTTCAAGTTCCGATCTCACTATTTTGAGCGAATTGAGAAAAGAGTTGCTGAAATTTAAGAATAGCGGCAAGTTTATTTATGCTTATTCAGAATATTTTGGGACAAGTGATTTTTATTTGGCAACTGCTGCCGATTCTTTATTTGTAAATCCGCAAGGTGGTATATTTTTCAAAGGACTTTCAGCACAAATTATGTTTATGAAAGGGATGTTTGATAAACTAGGGCTTGAGCCTCAAATCATTAGGGCGGGCAAATTTAAAAGTGCTGTTGAACCCTTTATTCAAGACAAAATGAGCAATGAAAACAGAGAACAATACAGCGCATTACTTTCTAATATCTGGGGGAATATGCTTAACGAAATTTCAATGAGTAGAGATATTTCTAAAGCCGGACTTCAAAAATCAGTTAATGAACTAAACACAATTTTCCCTGATGATGTACTTGCTTCAGGTTTAGTTGACGGGTTGTTAAATAAAGAAGATGTAATTTCTAAATTAAGAAAACTTTCCGGTAAAGATGATGACGAGAATATTACATTAGTTACCTTAAGTAAATATATCTCTTCTTTAGGAAACTTAGAGCAGAGCAACAAGGGTGACGGAGAAGTTGAAGTGCTTTACGCAAACGGGGAAATTGTTGACGGAAAAGGGGATATTGAACAAATCGGATCTGAGTCGTTTATTGAAGAATTAAAAAGAATTAAAAACGATGAAAATGTAAAATCGGTAGTAATCAGGATTAACTCACCCGGCGGTAGTGCTCTTGCATCAGAAAATATTCTTCTTGAAGTTAAAGAGCTTGGCAAGAAAAAACCCGTTGTTGTTTCAATGGGAAGAGTTGCAGCTTCCGGAGGGTATTATATTGCAGCAGAAGCAGATAAGATAGTTGCAGAAAGATATACAATTACCGGTTCAATAGGTGTATTCGGTTTATTTATCTCAACTAAAAAGCTTTTTAATGAGCATCTCGGAATTTATATTGATACTGTAAACACTAACACTTACGCCGATTTTCTTTCCGGTTACAGACCGTTAACTAATTATGAAATGGGAAAATTTCAATTAAATGTTAATAAAATTTACAGTACATTTTTGACTCGTGTTTCTGAAGGTCGTAATTTAAGGTACGAATATGTTGATTCAATTGGCCAGGGAAGAGTCTGGATTGCTGAAGATGCTCTAAAATTAGGTTTAGTTGATACAATTGGCGGTTTGAGCGAAGCTATTGAAATTGCTGCTAATCTTGCAGGATTAAATGAGTATAAAGTTGTGACCGGTCAGAGTAAAAGAAGCTTTTTTGATGAGTTTTTCCAAAATATTCTACAAGATGTAAGGTCGTTTTTCAGAGAAGAACTTCCGCTCGAAATACAGAGTGCTATCGATAGTTACAAAAGAGTAAAAACGACTAACGGTGTTTACACACGGTTACCTTTTGATATGACTATAAACTAATTAGTTATTTATAAATCCGGGCACAATCACTTCCAAATATTAGAAATTTGTGCCCGGTTTTTAATTCAGTTTTCTTTGAGAGCGGGAGGTTATTTAATTTGATTCAAGAAAAAATTAAAGTGTTCATAAATAGAACTCGTCCAGAATTTCCAATCGTGAGTGCCTGATTTTTCTAGAAAAATTAAATTGTGTCCTAATCTTTTAGCTTTTGCTGCAAAATCTTGATTTACTTTAAAAGCAAAATCATCTTTTCCGCAATCTACAAAGAGAGGTAGATTTAAATTCTCAGTTTTACCAAGTAAATTTATAACCGAATTATTTTCCCACACAGTTTTATTTTTGTTATAATCACCCAATCTCTTAGCGATACCCCAATTTTTAGGAAAGGCTGTAATATCCAAAATACCACTCATACTTCCCGCTGCCGCAAAAATAGACGGGTATTTTAAGGCAAGAAGGAGTGCACCATGCCCCCCCATACTTAATCCTGTTATAAAAACATTTTCCGGTGATAAGGGATATTGTAGCCTTATAGTCGGGTAAAGAGTTTCAACAAAAAATGATTCTAATTGGTGATTAGCGCTTACAGTGCTGTTTACATACCAAGAGTCATAGAAACCTTCGGGGCAAATAATAATCATCCCCGTTGTATCAGAAATCTTCTGTAAATCAACATTTTTAGTCCAATCAAATGCATCACCGCTCCAACCGTGAAGTAAAAATACTGCGGGTATTTCGGCACCGGTTAAATTTTGTGGGGTAAAGACCAAAACTAAAGCTTTACCGGGAATTGATTCATCGGTGAAAGTAAGTGTATCTACCGGAGTAAAAGCAAAAGTATTTACCGGTGCAAAAATTAAGATAGCGACTACTACACTTAGAAAAAAGTTTCTCTTAACTTTCAAATCGAACTTAACCGGCACTTTTAATTACTCCCCGGATAGTATAGTTCAGAACCGGGTCCTACCGGTAAACCAATCAACATCCATATAACAAGCATAATAGACCAGCCGATAGTAAACACAATGGTATAAGGAATCATTGTAGCAATCAGCGTTCCTATTCCGGCATTTTTGTCATATTTTTGAAAAAAAGCAATAATTAATGCAAAATAAGACATCATAGGCGAAATAACATTTGAAACACTATCTCCAATTCTGTAAGCTGTTTGAGTAAATTCCGGAGAATAACCAAGTAACATAAACATTGGAATAAAAACAGGAGCCATAATTGCCCACTTGGCTGAGGCAGAGCCCATAACAAGGTTTATCAACCCGGTAACAACAATAAATGAGAGCATTAACGGAATTTCTGTTAAGCCCATAGCCTTAATAGCCTCAGAACCTTTTACGGCAAAAATTAGACCTAAGTTAGTCCAATTAAAATAAGCTACAAATTGAGCGGCAAAAAACACTAAAACCATATAAGCACCTAATGTTTCCATCGATTTTGCCATTCCTTTTACTGCGTCAGAATCATTTTTAATTGTTTTGGCGCCTATTCCGTAAGCAAGTCCGGAAATAACACCGGCAAAGAAAATAAATGCAACAATACCTGACATAAACGGAGACCTAAGAATACCGAATGTTTTGGGGTCTCTGAGATATCCTTGTTCAGGTACTAAACCGGCGAGAACAAAGATTATTAGTCCTATTGAAGCTACTAAAGCAAACCAAAGCCCTCTTTTTTCTTCGGCAGAAAGCGGTTTGAGCTCGGCAGATTCATCTTGAACCCATTTGTTACCGAGTCTTGGGGCAACAATTTTCTCTGTTACAAAAGTGCCTAAAATAGTTATTAGAAATGTTGAAACAAACATAAAATAATAATTGGCAGCAGGATTGACTATATATTGAGGGTCAATAATTTTAGCTGCTTCTTCCGAGAGTCCGGCTAATAACGGGTCTATTGTGCCCAATAAAAGATTTGCGCTATATCCTCCTGAAACTCCTGCAAACGCGGCAGCCATTCCTAAAATAGGGTTTCTTCCAGCAGCTTGAAAAATCACGGCAGAAAGAGGAATAAGCAATACATAGCCGACTTCACTTGCTGTATTTGACATTATCCCGGCAAAAACAATAATTACCGTCAATAAATGACGCGGGGCAGAGAGAACTAACAATCTTAACGCCGCACCTATTAATCCGCTTCCTTCTGCAACACCTATACCTAACAGTGAAACCAAAACGGTTCCTAACGGGGCAAAAGAAGTGAAATTGTGAATCATCTGCGTTAATATTCTGTGTAACCCCTCAATACTCAGTAAACTTACCGGTTTAATTGTTTCTCCGGTGCCGGGATGAATTACCGATAAATCAAACATACTAACTATGCCCGAAACTATTACAACTAAGAGGGCAAATCCTGCAAAAAGTGTTGCAGGGTGAGGGAGTAGATTACCGGTTTTTTCAATAAAATTGAGGAATTTATCAATGAAACTACTTTGTGTTGTGTTAGATGACATTTTTCTCTCTTTGAGTGAATTAATTAATTAAACTAAAGAATAAAATCGGTTGATAAAAAATTTGAACTTCTGTTATGAGTTATCTCTGTTACAATTTTCTTGTTTAAATCGTTATATTTTGCCGCAACAAGAGTTCTGATTGAAAAAACTCTAAGGGCATCCGAGACTGAAAGCGTTCCCTCTGCAGAATCTTTTCTACCTGAAAACGGAAAAGTATCGGGTCCTCTTTGGCACTGACTGTTTATATTTACTCTACAATATTGATTTACTAAAAAGTCAATCATTTCTGACAATTTACCCGGGTCTGAGCTAAATAGACTTACTTGTTGTCCAAATGGCGAATTAATCAAATGCTCAACCGGTTCAAGCATATCTTCAAAAGGGTGTACCGGTACTAATGGTCCAAATTGTTCTATGTTAAACAACTCGGCATCTTGACTCACCGGCGAGATTAGTGCGGGATAATAGAGAGAACCGAAATATGTTCCGCCATTCTCATTAAGTACTTTAGAACCTTTTGACTTTGCGTCCTCAAGAACTGAATTTAGGAAATTTGATTTATCCTTTTCGGGCAGGGGAGTGATTTTAACACCTTTTTCCCAAGGCATACCAATTTTAAGATTAGAAATTGCATTCGCTAATTTTTGGTTAAATTCTTTTTCAATTGCATTATGAACAAAAATTATTTTGAGGGCGGTGCATCTTTGCCCGTTAAATGTTAAAGAACCGGTTAAAACTTCTTGAACTGCTAAATCAATATCAGCATCGGGAAGAATAATAGCCGGATTTTTTGCATCTAATCCGAGAACACATCTTAATCTATTCGGTTTAGGATGTTGTTTTTTTAAGATATTTCCAACTTTTGATGAGCCAATGAAAGCTAGCACATCAATATCACCGCTTTGAAGAAGAGGGGAAATTACCGTTGGTCCATTGCCGGCTACAGAATTAACAACACCCGGAGGTAAGGTTTCGGCAAAGCTTTCTAAAATTGCTTTGTAAAGTAATACGCCATGTTTTGGTGGCTTAAATATTACTACATTACCCATTATAAGAGCAGGTATCATAAGTGTAAAAGTTTCATTAATCGGGTAGTTAAACGGACCCATACATAGAACAACACCAAGAGGGGCTCTTCTAATCTGAGCGAAAATACTATCTTTAATTTCAAATCTTGAAGATTGACGGTCAAGAACTTTAAGTGCTTCAATAGTATCTTTGATATATTCAACCGTACGGTCAAACTCTTTACAAGAATCTTCGAAAGATTTTCCTATTTCCCACATAAGCAGATTAACAGTTACTGCTCTAATAGAAATAAATTTTGCAAGAAATTTCTCTATATGTTCAATTCTGTTCTCAATTTTCATGGTGGGCCAAACACCCTGACCTCTGTTATAAGCTGCTTTAGCAGATTTTAGAGCATCAAGTGCTTGTTCTGAATTCATTAGCGGAGCATAGCCTATTAATTTGTTCTCATAATTTCCGTTACTTTTAATCATAACAGGCGAAATTACATTTTCGTAATCTCCCGTGAAGGAAACCATTTCTCCGTTAAGTAGAATTTTGTCTTTTATGACGGTATTAGACAAATTAAATTCGTCCGGAATTTGGTGTATTTCCGGAAAAAATGAACTAAGTTCTTTCATTTTACCTTTAAGATTATTTAAATGTCATTTGCAAGGGGAAGAGTGAAAAAGAATGTACTTCCTTCACCTTCTTTACTAATTGCTCCAATCTTACCTTTGTTCACTTCTACAAAGTCTTTGGCAAGAATTAAACCGAGACCGGTTCCTTGCTCTTTATTAGTTCCTTCGGTGGTAACAATTTGGTCAATTCTAAAAAGTTTGGGTAAGCTTTCCTCCGAAATTCCCACACCATTATCAATTATATTAATTTTTACGGTACTTTCTGTCAATTCTGTGTTGATTGTGATTACACCGGCGTAATTTGAAAATTTAATTGCGTTTGACATCAAATTCCTGAGAATCATTTCAATCATATTTTTATCAACTACTACAAAAATATCATCGTGAACATCATTGTTTATTGTAAGGTTTTTCTTTAAAGAGTTTGTTTCAAAAAGATTTACAACAGATTTTGTAGTTTCAAGTAGATTAACCTTTTCAGGTTTGAAATCCATTTTACCTGATTGTAATCTTGACCAGACTAACAAATTCTCAATCAAATTATAAATTACTTTTGCAGATTCATAAATACCGATTGAAAATTCCCTAAACTCCTCGCTCGTTAATTCATTATGGTAATTATACATCATCTCAGCCAATCCGAGTAAACCGGTAAACGGACTTCTTAGATCATGGGCTAAAATTGTAAAAAACTTATCTTTTGAGTGGTTAGCCTCTTTAAGCTGTTGTTCAGAGCGTCTTAAAGTATCTTCAATAACTTTTAGAGTAGTGATATCTTGATTAGAGGCTCTTCTTCCGTAATTTTTACCTTCTTTATCAATAACGGGCTGACTTTTATGAGCTAACCATCTAATTTCACCCGTTTTTGTCAAGATTTTAAAATTTGTGATTAGAGGATTATTTTGACTGAAACCGCTTTCAATATCTTGCCATATTTTTTGACGGTCTTCAGGGTGAATAATTCTTTTGAGTAGCGAAGGGTCTTCTTCAAATTCAGTGGCAGTGTATCCTGTAATTCTCTCAGCCGAAGGTGAGACATATACAAAATGCCCTTCATTGTTTATCCAATACTCAAAATCATAAGAAAAATCAGCCAAAATTTGGAACTTAGCTTCGCTTTCTTTTAATTCCAAATGCTGTCTTCGCAAAGTTAGATGTGCATTAACCCTTGCTAAAAGTTCATCAAAATTTATAGGTTTTGTAACATAATCAACTCCGCCTGATTCAAATCCCTTAACTTTATCTACGGTGTCAGTTAAAGCAGTTAGAAAAATTACCGGAACTTCGGCAGTTTTTTCCATTGCCTTTAGCCTTTCGCACAATTCAAAACCATCCATAACAGGCATTTTAATATCAAGTAAAATCAAATCGGGCGAAATTTTTGTTAAATGATCTAATGCTTCGCTAGCAGAAAGAGCTTGAATCACTTCAAAGCCGGCTTGAGTTAATCTTATCAGTAAATATTTTAGATTAGTGGTATCGTCATCAACCACTAATATTTTAGAGCCTTTATGATTGTATGTTTTCACAATATTTATTTTATTTGTTAAGAGTATTATTTATTTAAAGTATTTCTAATGTAATATGGAAAGTTAAATATTTTAATTCGATATTAAAACTCAAAAAGGAAATAAATGTTAGAAACATCAACGATTTCTGTTGTTATACCGTATTTAAATTCACCTGTACCTTTAATTGATCAACTTAAAAAGCTAATTATTCATGCAGATAAAAATGAATTAAGAAAAATATATATTGTAGATGGCGGTAATATTAGTGAGACTAAAAGTTTGTTGTCAGAAAATAATCTACAATCAGATAAAATAGTTTTAATAGAAAATCCACACAAATTTACACCTCAAGCACTAAATGCCGGAACAAAAGCCGCTTTAGATGACGGAGCCACAGTTGTTCAATATTTTGGAGCACACGGAGGATTTTCATCAAATTTTTTTACCGAATTACCCGCGCTGTTTGAAAAGTATAATTATGCTTCAATACTAACGCCTTCTAAAGGATTTACTGAGTCTGTTAACGGTTTTCAAAAAGCGGTGCAATTTTTTTCTCTTTCAAAACTAGGAAGAAATTGGAATAAAACCCACAATATTAAGAAGGCTATTGAAGGGTTCGGTTCCGGTGGTTTTGCAGCTAAAAAAGAAGTATTTGAAAAAACAGGTTTATTTGATGAAAAGTACATTAAAAATCAAGATAACGAATTTATCTACAGAGCTGTTAAAAATGGATTCAGAGTAATAACTGTTCCGGAAATTAAAATATATTACGAAACCAGAGCCTCAATCAGTAAACTAATAAACCAAAATTATTATTATGGAATGTATGTCAGTTTAGACCCTAAAATTTATGGATTAAAACAAAATGCTCCCTTTTTATTCTATTTTTCTCTGATAGGTTGCATAGTATTAGGGTTACTCTTTAAAACGCAAAATCTTAACCTGATGTCAGATTTATTTTTATATACTGCCGTTACAGTTTCTTTAGTTTATTATTTTACAATCTTTGTTGAATCATTGAGGTTTCTAATTAAAGAGGGGGTTTCGGCGCTCCATCTTTTATATCTTTTCCCTCTTATACATATTGTTTATGCTGCGGGAACATTATCAGGATATATCAGAAGACTCTTTGGAAGAAAATTCTGAAGAATTCTCACCTGTTTTATTGTAAATATATATTAACACGATAAAGATTAACCAGAAGGGTGTATCAACCATAAACCAACCATAAGTAAGTAGATTTATTGATTCAAAAATAGATCTAACAAAAAAACCCGTTCCAATTGCAACGGTTGAAGCAGCAATATAAAAATAGTAGTTTCTAAGCATTTTTGTTTGAATTAGAGTTTTAATACTGTAGTAACCAAAGATGCCGTATAAAGAAAGTGCAGAAATTAAACCGGGAATACCCAATTCAGTCCATTTAAATAAAAGGAAGTTATGAGAAAGTCCGGCTGGGTTAGAAACTTGAAATAGAAATTTAATTTTCCCTTCTTCGTAAGAGCCGAGCATTACAGGCATGTATTTGTATGAATGTTCCTTAAATTGTTCGGGTCCTGTTCCAAAAACAGGAAATTCCTTAATTAAATCTGCTGAAATTGCCCACAAATGATCTCTAATATTTAACAGGTGTTCAACCCTAAAAAAGAAAACTACGAGGTCATTAACCGGTTTGACAAACAGAATAACTAATAAAAGAATCACTGAAGCAGCTAATATTCGTGTGATGTATGCAGGTTTCAAAATTACAAAATAGAGTGATAACCCGGAAATAAGTAATAAAATAGCCGCCCTTGAATTGTAAAAGATTAATCCTGAGGCAATAAAAAGAAAAACCGGGATGACAGAGAACCTTAACACTTTGTGCTTTTCAGATAAAATATGAAAGAAAGCCGGAATTAATACTAAAGCTGTAGATAAAACCGCTGCTTGCGCATTAGTAGAACCAAAGGAGCCCATTACTCTCAAAGGACCTTGATTAGCCGCGAGACTTGAAATAGTCATTGAAAATAAATCAAGTATTACACCACCTGAAATAACAACGGCTGAAATTACCATAACCCCAAGATATGTGAACATTATTTTATCAGAATTGCACAACCTGTAAAGCAAATAAATAACAAATAAGAAGAAAAATTGTTTAGCACCTGCTATATATCCTGCTGTGGGATTTAGGGAAAGCGTAGCGGAGATAAAGGTAAATAAAGTTAAAAATAATGTGAGGTAGAGCAGTGGTTTTGGAACGGGAATTTTTAAATCAGGACTTTTTAATTTCTCATGAAAATTTAAATAAATGATTGAAGCAACACCGGCAAAAATTATCGACCACCGGATAGCTTCACCCAGATCGCCCCGAGTTAAAATAAAAAGAGATAAAATTGTCAAGAGAATTGCAGGTTTCCCGAAATACCAGAGAAGTGATAATCCTGCAACTCCTGCTATCAAAAAAGGCAGGTATTGATTA
>JACSRR010000005.1 GCA_014879635.1 Ignavibacteriaceae bacterium
TTTATACACTAAAAGCTTAGCAATTTAACTAAAGTACCGATACAGGAAATTTAAACAAGAATATTATTGCCACCGAAAAATCAGGTGAACCCCCTGTCGGGGATCACTCTTCACCTTGTCGGGATTACTCCTCTTCAAACAAAATAATTAGTTAAGTAGAAACTTTCTAATAAAATCTAAATCTTTCTCCTCTGCCCTTTCGATTATATTGTGTCCAACTGTTTGTAAAGTAATAAACTCAACATTTTCATGGGGTTTAAATATTTCATAAACTTCGGAATTTACGGTAGTAGTGTCGGTTCCGCCCAAAACAATGAGCATTTTATTAAATTGAATTTTTGAGTAATTCACCATTTCCTGTAATTTCCATAATTCTTTTACACAATTTGCCGGAACAATGTCATATATAAACCTTGAAAGTTTTTCTGCTCCCTCATTTCCGATTCTGTCAGATTTTATAGCATAAGGAAGAAAAAAACTAAGTATAAAGTAAATAGCCGGGTTTATAAGCAATTTTTTTTTAAGACTAAAACTTTTGTGAACGGTTAGGTAGGGCGCGGTTAGTACTATTTTATTGATTTTTCTAAATTCCGCAAGTTTGCAAACCAATAGTCCACCCATCGAATGTCCTGCAACATCAATACTCTCACAAATATTTGTCATTAGATCGTAAGAATTTAACACATCTCTAACCCAATCAGAGTACTTAACATTCTTTAGCCCTCTCAAATCCCCTTTTCCGAAACCGGTTAATAAAGGAGCATAAATAAAACTTCCCGAATCCTTAAATTTTGACAATAAATTATCAAACTCCGTAGGAACCGCTGAAAACCCATGTATAAACAAAATTCCGTGTTTATATTTGGGTAAGGGAGTGATAATTACGGGACGAGTATTCGAATAATCATCAGTGTTTGCGTCATACTCAAATTTTTCGAGCGCTTTAAATTGAATAGAAATTCTTCTTTCAAGATAAACTCTTATAGAAACCGAAATTAAAAGTAAAATCGAAATTACTATTAATAGAACGCTCTTTGATTGAACTGATACAAGTACCGCAAATAGAAGAGCTGTTTGAAGTATAATTAAAACTTTATATTTTTCGAATTTTTGCACAATATTATTTGATTATTAGTTAATTTCAAAAGCAATTTAAGAATAAGTAGTCAAAAGTAAAAAAATAAAGAAATTACAGGATTGAAAAACCAATTTAGAATAATTTCACACAGGTTAAGAGGTTTCGGATTAAATGATGCCTCTCCTAATGCTTTACGAAATGCAATTTCAGCAGGAGTAAAACTATTAGAAGTTGATATCAGGTTCACACAAGACGGAATCCCTGTTATTAATCATGACCCTCACTTAAAAGCAAGTTTTAACAAGGATATTTTAATTAGAAATCTGACTTTCAAAGAGATTAAATTATTTAATTATTCGAATGATTCAGACAGTATCCTTACTTTAGAAGAATTGCTTTTAGAGACAAAAGATAAATCAATTATTTTATTTTTAGACATTAAAGAAGCCGGGTTCGAAGAATATGTTTATAACATGTTGGGCTCTCAATATCCGTTAGAAAACATTGTAATTATTT
>JACSRR010000246.1 GCA_014879635.1 Ignavibacteriaceae bacterium
TCCGTCGTCGGCAGCGTCAGATGTGTATAAGAGACAGTAGTTATTACCGTGCATAAAAAAATTCTCAATAAAATTCACATTTATCAGCTCCAATTAAACAGATAAACTCCCGTTTATTGGCAACAAGTTTTAAAATGAACCCTTCAAACCAAAATAGTGTTAATTCTTTAGGTTTTTTTTAGTAAATTTAGAACTTTAACTCTTCATAATTTTAAATTCGAAAGGAGCAAAAATGGACGAACTTTTCGCCTCTCTATCAATACTAATAATAATAGCTGGAGTATTTTTTCTCTTTGTATTTTTATATTTTGTGCCACTCGGTCTCTGGATATCAGCTATATCCGCCGGCGTAAAAGTAAAAATATTCAAAGATTTAGTCGGTATGCGACTAAGAAAAATCCCTCCACATGTTTTGGTCAGAAGTTTAATCACTGCAGATAAAGCAGGCATTGGTGAAATGGTGAGCATTCCAAAGTTAGAAGCTCACTTTCTAGCTGGTGGAAATGTCGAAAAAGTTGTTAACGCTTTGGTTTCTGCTGATAAAGCAAATCTTGACTTAACATTTGAAAGAGCAACAGCTATAGATCTTGCAGGAAGAGATGTATTAGAGGCAGTAAAAATGTCTGTTCTTCCTAAAGTTATTGAAACTCCTCTGGTAGCAGCAATGGCAAAAGACGGTATTCAATTAAAAGCCGTTGCAAGAATCACCGTTAGAGCTAATATAGAAAGATTAGTTGGTGGTGCCGGAGAAGCAACAATTTTAGCCCGTGTAGGCGAGGGTATTGTTTCAACTATCGGTTCTTCTCAATCACACAAACAAGTACTCGAAAATCCTGATACTATTTCTAAAGTGGTGCTATCTAAAGGTTTAGATGCCGGTACTGCCTTTGAAATTCTCTCTATTGATATCGCAGATGTTGATGTTGGTGCTAACATAGGTGCTAAACTTCAAGCAGACCAAGCTCAAGCAGATCTTCAAATTGCGAGAGCAAGAGCCGAAGAAAGAAGAGCTGCAGCAGTTGCATCAGAACAAGAACAAATTGCAGAAGTTGCAAGACAGAGAGCACGCGTTATTGAAGCTGAAGCTCAAATCCCCCTTGCTATTGCCGAAGCATTCAGAAGCGGTAATCTTGGTATTATGGATTATTATCAGCTAAAAAATATTCAGGCTGATACTTCTATGAGAGAATCTATTGCTAAACCTGACGATTCAAACAGGACTACTAATGGATAGTTTTTTTGAACTGATTCTTATCGGTTTATTTATTCTTTTCTCCATTTTCTCTTCTATCGGTAAGAAGAAAAAACAACAGCAAACCGGAGAAAATCTTCCGCAGGCTAAGCCTGATAGAACTGAGACAGATGACTTTCAAGAAGCAGATATTTTAAAAGAACTTGAGGCTCTCTTCAAATCGCAAGAGAGCCAATCTTCTCAACCTAATTTGCCTGAGCGTAATTCTCAAAATAAGGGTGAATTCAGAGAGAAAGAGTATCGTTCTTCTGAAAGTACTATGAAAACATCTGATTTCAGAGAATATGTGCCTAAAGAATCTACGGCAAAATCTGCTACATACCAGCTAACTGAAGAAGATAAAACTATCTTTGAAGAGCAACAAAAAATGTTCGATAAATTTAATGAAATCCAGGATTCTGATTATACTCATTATTTTGAAGACATTAACAAAGATAAAGCTCCCAAGTTTAATAAAACTGTTAGTAGCATTAGAGGTAAATTCAAAGATTCAAATACTATGAAAGATGCTATAATTCTTTCTGAAATATTGAATAAAAGAAAATCCGGCAGGAGAGTTTTCTGAAAAGAGTTCAACTCACAAAAATAGGTGAATCTAATTTACCTGTTAAAAAATTTGATGAGAGTTCTTTTTTAATAGACTATGTAAACTCTTTAAATACCGAACAATATCTTGCCGCAAGAGCCGAAGAAGGTGCATTTCTTATCATTGCCGGAGCAGGTTCCGGTAAAACACGCACGCTTGTTTACAGGGTTTCAAGACTTATTGAGTTAGGTTTTGACCCTCAATCTATCCTTTTGCTTACTTTTACAAGAAAAGCAGCCTCTGAAATGATGTCGCGAGCAGAAAAACTGCTTGATTCACGCTGTTCAAAAATTCAAGGCGGCACATTCCACTCTTTTGCTAATCTTGTTCTTAGGAAATATGGCAAATCTGCAGGTATAAATTCGAATTTCACAATTTTAGACCAAGGCGATAGTGAAGATGTAGTAAATTTAATCAGAGGTAATACAAACTTTATTGATGACAAAAAAAGATTTCCTAATAAATCTACCCTCTTCAAAATTTACTCATTTTCGGTTAATTCCGGTAAAAAAATAGAAGATATTGTTGAAGAAGAATACCCTCATTTTGCGTTTGAAATTGACAAGATTGTTGAAATACACCGGCTTTATAACGAATATAAGAATAACAACAATCTTTTTGATTATGATGACCTGCTATTAAAACTTAGAGATTTTCTGCTAGATTTTTCTCCTGCAGCTAAGAGTCTTCTGCAGAAAATTAATTTTGTGATGGTTGATGAATACCAGGACACTAACAAAATACAAGCAGAAATTGTACAAGGCTTAACGCAAATCAGAAAAAATGTTATGGTGGTAGGCGATGACCTTCAATCAATTTATTCTTTTAGAGGCGCTAATTTTCAAAATATTTTAGACTTCCCTAAGCTTTTTCCGGGTTGTGAAATAATCAAACTTGAAAAAAATTACCGAAGTACCAAACAAATCTTGACTCTGGCTAACAAAATTCAGGATGCAGCTATTTATAAATTTGAGAAAACGCTCTACTCTGATAATGAAAACGGTGAACTCCCTGTTATTGTTTGTGCAGAAGATGAAAGTTTCCAGTCTAAATTTATTGTAAATAAAATATTAGAATTGCGAGAAGAAGGTGTTAAATTAAAAGAAATTGCGGTGCTTTTTCGTTCATCTTACTTTTCGTTTAATCTTGAAATTGAGCTCGCAAAAGCTAATATACCTTACATCAAAGTGGGAGGTATGAAGTTTGTTGAATCAGCACACATCAAAGATGTACTTGCTTTTTTACGCGTAGCCGTTAATGTTTCTGATGCAATAAGTTGGTATAGAATTTTAATGATGCACGAAGGTATCGGTCCCCGTTCGGCACAAAAAATTCTTGCCGAAATGTCGGATAGAAAATTTAATTTCGAAATAATTGTAAAAGACGGTAACTTATTAATTAACAAAAAATTACCCGATTTATTTAAACTAATTTACAACTTACATAACAAAAATAACAGACCAATTGACAAAGTTTCGCACACAATAAGTTATTACACGCCATTCTTTAAAAATCTTTATGACGATTTTAACAAACGGAACAAGGATTTAGAAATACTTACAAATCTATCAGAAAAGTATGAACATCTTGATGATATGATCTCTGATATGGCAATAGAACCACCAATAGATAGTGCCGTAGATGCCGCTCTTCAAGACAATGAAACCGAGTTTTTGACTCTTAGCACAATTCACTCAGCAAAGGGGTTGGAATGGCATACGGTCTTTATTATACACTTAATGGACGGTTTTTTCCCTTCGGTTCGTTCTATAGATTCTACCGAAAATTTAGAGGAAGAAAGAAGATTAATGTATGTTGCCGCTACAAGGGCAAAACAAAATTTGTTTTTAAGTTATCCGATGACAATTTTTGATAGAGAAGCCGGTCACTCATATTCAAAACCCTCAAGATTTTTGAACGGTATTAAAAGTAATATTGCCGAGTCGGTTCTTGTTGATTATAAAAGTTTGTTAGGTTATTAAAATCTTAATCGCATTTCAAATCCTGTAACTACCGTTTGATCTCCCTCGCTTTTTTCAAATATTTCTCTTGAGAACAAAATAATATCTAATTGGCTATAAACCCAAACTGCTCCAAATATCGAAAGAGACAAATTTCTTAATTTATAGGCGCTACTGTATTTTTCATAAGCCGCATCAATCTGTATTTGATTAACTTGTGCTAGATATTCACTTTCTAACCTGCCCGTTTCTATTGTATAATATATTGATGAAATTGCCGATAATATTGAAAGTGAAAGTAAAGTAATGCTTTTAAGGTCTTTTTTCTCTTCAAAATGGCTTAAACCGGGCAAAATAGCCGATTTTAATAAAACTCCCGGTGGGATTTCTTTTGAGATATATTTTATCGAAGGAGGTAATTCTTTATAAATAATAACAGTATCTACAGTACTAACGGAAGCATTTAACTGAATATTAGATTTAATTTCGTCATAAAATTCGACTATTTTTGGTGAAACCCGTGAGTCTGAAAGTTGGTAGTTAGGGTCTTCTTTTAGTATTCGTAAAATATAAAGTTCTGAAGCTTGTTTGTTCCCCATTGAGTAAGCAGAGATTGCCATTTTTAACAGGATATCAATTTTTAAGTCAGGCTCTAATTGTGGGTTACTACTTAAGAATTTTTCACCTATATTAATTACGCTATCATAATTAAACTGCTCAAAGTTATCAGAGATTAACTTAAGAGTATCACTTTTTTCGAAAGCAATCCCTGAAATCTGAAATACGAGTACAAAACTAAATAATAATTTGAACATTATTTTATATACATAACTTTTCGGGTTTTACTACCTGTATTAGAAGTGAGCTTTATAAAATAAATCCCTTGAGCTAACTCTCCGTTGTTGATATCATTAAAATCGATTGTAAATTTATTCTCACCCCTTAAATTTTCATAATTCCGTTTAAAAATTTGATTTCCTAACAAATCGTAAACAGTAATTAATACGGGTGATTCTTGAGGCAGACTATACTCAATAGAAGTTTCGCTGTAAAAAGGGTTAGGGTAGTTTTGAGAAACATCAAAATCATTAGGAATTGTATTATTCTCATTTATGCCCGTAATTGTAAATTTATTTTTTTCGATCAATGAAATTACTCTACCACCTCTATCAAAACCGCCAAAAACATAAACCTCATCGCCCACTAAGGCTACCAAAGGCTCATTTCTACCAATAATCAGATTACCGTAGTTATATACCTTTGGGTTACTTGATCGAAAATCAAAAAGCTCAACATCTGAAATATCTGATATACTTTCTCTATATCCACCTATTAGAAGAGCCATATTATCATTTTTTAGAGTAACTGCCCTGCCTCCCGCTCTTGGTCTGATGGTATTAACATTTAATGATGTTATCATTTGAGAGCCCGGAATATATTCCAAAACTTGTTGCCCTATACCGATAAATTCTCCCCCAAACATATAAAATTTATCCTTCACAAAAGTACCGAGTTGCCCGGTTAAGCCGGAAATTGACCAAAGAACTGTATCAATTCCTTGAATAAATACTCTTTCATTTAAATCAAAAATCGAAAGGTATTTAAACTTATATCCTTGTGGTAAACCCGTTCTACTTCCTCCAATCATTATCAACTGCCCTTTGTTAATAAAACCAAGCCCCCTGTTTCTATAAAAAGTTGTGTCTTTATATACAACTGAAGTAAAGGTGCCGTTTTCAAATCCCCAGCTTTCTAATGTAGTAACTAAGCCGGTATCGTTAGAAACTCCACCCCAAACATAAAGGCTGTCATTATATACTGCTAATGAAAAATAAGCCCTAGGGGTTCTTAAAAAGCCTGCCACAGTCCAATTTCGTGTTTGAGGGTCGTACACTTGAATATCGGGAGAATACGATTGCAAAATCGACGAATACCCCCCCACAACATAAATTCTCTCATTGTATGTAAAAGCCTGCCCTGCCGCAACGGGATTAGGCATTGTACCTACTGATTCCCAAACAACTTGAGCGGATGTTAATCCGGAAAGCAAAAGACAAATTACAATAAACATTTTATTCTCTTTCATATCAACTTATCATATATCAATAATCGTGCCAAAACTATAATATCTCCCATTTTAGGGTATTAAAATTATAGTTAATTGTTATTGCTCCCCCCTTCTCAACAAAAAAAGTGTTTTTTACCGTCTGAAATTCAGGATTTTTAATTTCTATTGTATAAAACCCCGGTTTTATTGTTGCCGGATTGCTCATAGGGGTAGTTACAAAATAGCTTCCGTTTAAATAAACTTCTCCCCATGGGAATATTTTGCACACTATAGTGCAAAAATATTCATTCAAGTTTAGGTTTAATGCCATATTTTCCCCTTTTTTAATACTTATTACAGTATCTAAGGGGGGATAAGCGGGATTCATGATGCGAATATTTTGCACGCCCTCTTTTACAGTCACTTTTTCTCTTAACGGAGTAATATCTAAAAACTCACCGTTTAAGTACACATTACCCCACGGAATGCAATCTATTGCCAATTCGCTTTCTATTAGTAAATCCTGTTCGGTAATTCTCTCTACCTTATCTTTTTCCTCCTGCTTAACCGTTTCTTGTTTTAACTCTTCCTTTTTTTGGTCATCAGTTCCTTTTATAAAACTGCTTTCACTTACAGGCTTTGCATTTAAGGAATCAATTATATTTCCTTTTGTAGCTTCAAAACTAAAGGAATTATTCTTACTATTATTTACAAAAAAAGTTAACAGAACTACGCTTATAATTAAAAAGAGGGGTAATAGATAAATAAAGGTAAGTTTGCTCCTTACTTTCTGTCTAACATTCCTTTTAATACCTGAGAGGTCAGAAAGAGAGTTTAAAACTTCTTCAGCAGAAAGAAAACGGAGGTTTTCATTGGTTGAGAGAATTTTATCAAATAACGGAACAAATTTTTCCGGTAAAATTTCTAAAAGTTTCTCTTTTTCGGTTTCAGAGTAGTTGATTAATTTATTAATTGTATCGTTAAGGTTGTCGCCTAAAAAGGGATTATAACCGGTTAATAATTCATAAGCTACAACACCGGCAGAAAAAATATCAGTTTGAAATGTGGTTCCTTCTCCTTTAAGTTGCGAAGGATCCATATAACAAGGTGTTCCCACAGGGTTCATGTGAGTAGAGGTCAATTGCCCCGATTGAAATGCAGCAAGTCCAAAATCCCCTAACTTTAGATTTTTGGAGTTATCGAGAAAAATATTTTCCGGTTTAATATCCCTGTGAATAACATTACTTTTATGAGCAAAATCTACCGCTCTAAACAGCTCGGTTATAATTTTAACTTTCTCTTCCTCGTTTAAAGAGCCCTCATTAATATAGTATCGTAGATTTTTACCCTCAATATATTCGAGAACTATAAATAGAGAATCATCTTCTAAATTGAAATCGATAACTTTTACAATGTTCTCATGATCAAAAGTGGATAAAATGCTCCCCTCTCTCTTAAACCTTTTAACCAAGCCGGATTGCGTAATACTATCCCCGGGAACCTTAACTATAACTTTTTGAGAATTCTCTATATTTTTACAAAGGTAAACCGATGTATTTTCGCTTTTTTTTAATATTTCTAAAACTTCATATTTGGTAAAAAGTATTTCAATCATCATCAGGGGTTAATCCGATTTCTTTCAATTTCATCTGCACCCATCTTCTGGAAACACCTAACGAATCAGCCGTTAAAGAACGGTTACCTTTGAAATGACCAAGTCTATTTTTTAATATACTGATAACATTTTCTTCTAAGGTTTGCAGGTTAGCAATGAAACTCTTATCACTTAAATTTTCAATATCAATATTATCAGCAGTTAAAATACTTCCGTCATTCATTATTGAAGCTCTTTGTAGAACATTAGAAAGCTCTCTTATATTTCCGGGCCAATAATACTCTTCAAGTTTTTTAATTGCTTCAGGACTTATCCTTTTAATATGCGGGGCAACTTTTCTTAAGATATGCTTTGCAATCAGCGGAATATCACCTGTTCTTTCTCTTAGCGGCGGCAAATTAATATTCAGAATATTTAACCTGTAAAAAAGGTCTTCCCTAAATAAACCTGATTTCACAAGTTCCTGTAGATTTTTATTTGTTGCAGTAATAATACGAAGGTCAATTTTTTTAACTTTCGTATCTCCTAAAGGTATAATCTCCTTGTTTTCAAGAACTCTGAGTAATTTAGCTTGAAGTGCAGGAGTAATATCAGCAATTTCATCTAAAAAGAAAGAGCCTCCTTCGGCAATTTCAAGTAAACCTTTTTTATCTGAATTGGCACCGGTAAATGCACCCTTTTTAAATCCGAATAATTCGCTCTCAAGGAGAGTATCGGGTATAGAACCGCAAAATTGTGCTAAATAGGGTTTATTTGAACGCGGGGATAACTCATGCAAAGCCTTAGCTATTAAATCTTTACCTGTACCGCTTTCACCGGTAATTAATACCGTAACATTTGAATTAGCAATTTTTTTAACGAGTCTTAAAACTTCCCTAAACTTTTGACTTTCTCCAACCAATCCTTTCACTCTTCCGTAATTCTCAAATTGGTTCCTAAGTAAAAAGTTGTCTTTTTCAAGAGCTTCAAATCTCTCCGTCTTTTCTAATGCAAGTCCTAGCAAATTTGAAAAAAAGTCAAGTAATTCAAGATTGGAATCAGTAAATTCTTTTCTTTTTAATTTACTATCTGCAATTATAGCACCCCAAAGTTCATTATCTCTAAATACGGGAACACCGATAATTGAAGTAATTTTGTTGATTACAATACTCTCGTACTGAGGCAGGTTTTCCTCTCCGGTTGTATGAAGTAAAACAGGTTGTTTTTTAGCTACTACATCTCTAAATACTGAAGTGGAGAACTCATTCAAGTTATTGATACTCTCCCCGTTCATATTTCTGGCAGCAACCAGCTTAAAACCATTAATACCGGACTCATATTTTACGAAGGCAACTCTTTCAGCATTTAATGTTTGAATCACTATATCTAATGAGGTTTCAACCAACCCTTCCTTTGAGTCACAATTATTTAAGTGCTTAACTAAATTTTCGATGGATCGAAAAAGCGAAGGGTCTGTTTTTTTTAGCGGTTGTAGATTTTGCATTATCGTATCCTAAACGAAGCCGGTTTTGAACGAGCACTATTTCCATATTCATCTACACACCAAAACACCCAGTAATAGGGACCTTGTTGGAGACCTTGAATTATTTCGATTTCAGTTGTGTTTGATTGAATATTTGGTATTTCAATCACTAATTGCGGAAATTCATTATTTGAGAATACTTGCAATTTGTATGTTAGTGAATATCCCGCATTAAACCTTAACCATTTAATATTCACGGGGAAATCTATTAACTCGTTATCCGAGGGAGATATAAATGAAGGCTCTTCATTAATTATTCTCACAACTCCTTTTTCACCTGTTTTAATCAAAAAACCCTCATTATCTTTAACAAAAAACTCAAATAATTTTCCGACTATTCCCTCTAAAGAAACTACCCCTAATTGTTGAAGGTTAAAAGTATTTTCGTACAACTTACTAACGGGATTGTAATCCAAATTCAAAAAGTTACCGTTAACAGGGCTTTTTACCATAACAGAGTCTATATCATTATCTACATCATTTACTTTCAAAGCAATTTTAAGCGAAAATACTTTTTCATTTGGGTATCTATTTTCCACTAAGGAAGAAACTATTTCACTCTCTAAAACCGGATTTGCATTTAAAAATAAATCGATGTTTCTTATTTTCGCTAATTTTAAGTCGATAAAAACAGAGTCTTTTCTGTAAGAATCTGATTCAAAAACCAACCAAGAACTTACCGATGAAAGGAATTCAATCAAATAAAAGCCTGTAGAGTCGCTCACAGTAGAAACTCTACCTCCGTCATAATAAATCTTTACACCGCCGATAGGAACCCTCGGAATCCTCTCAGTTCTAATAATTCCTTGAACCAACACTTTAGATGAAGCAGAATTATGTACATCAAGCGGGTTAGTTCTTTCCGGGTTGCATGCCGGAATAACTAACATCAGGAAAAGTATGACTATTACTTTTTTCATTTTACCGT
>JACSRR010000413.1 GCA_014879635.1 Ignavibacteriaceae bacterium
CCTTTTTGGAACCTGGAACCCTTTGTTACTATATATACTTCACAGCCGATTATAGGCTTTATACCTGCTTTTTTGGCTTTGTTGTAGAACTCCATAGCCCCGTACATAACCCCGTGATCTGTAAGCGCGAGCGCAGGCATGTTGTGCTCCTTTGCTGCACCTACAAGCCCTTCAATAGTGCAAATTGCATCTAATAATGAGTAATGCGAATGGTTATGTAAATGTATGAACTTAGCCAATGTTTATAATAAACCCTTGAATGCGGGTATCCCTGTTCAGAAAATCCGTAATTATTATTGATAAGTTACAAATATACGAAAAATAAAATTAGGGTTTTATTGAAAACTTATTGGTTAAACATACTGCAACAACTGTTAAATTATGATATTACCGGAACAATTTTTTTATAATTTTAAATTTTTCTGTTTGACCTTCTGCTTTTGACCATCTTTCTACTTCTTTTAGATTAATATTGTGGGATTTAGAAAGTAAAACTGCCTGATCCAGTGCTTGTTTATCTTCCCAAAAATAATATGCTGCTAAACGGTCTTTTATTGAATCTGTTGGCGTTAATAAATATAATTTACCGGTTGGCAGTTCTAACTCATTATTTTCCATTACCGGCTCAGAACCGATAGAAAGCGGTCCTGCTGGAAATTCTATATAATATTTTGTTTCTTTGTTTATAAAATACCTGTTATTTTGAATAAAGCCGATCTTTTCCAGTATCTCTGAAATTTTCTTTCTTGAAGAATAAGTACAATCAATAAAATCCAGATCAAATGATTCAAATTTATTATCTGTATAAACAGAAACACAGGCTCCCCCTGTTAAAATGCATTTAATGCCTGAATTGTTCAGATGAGTACAAACATAGGCTGCCAGTTCTGCAATATTCATATTTGCGATCTTTTTCAAATTGGCTTTCCTTTTCTTCTCGGTCTTTTTCTGGTCATCAATAGCTTCTCTTTTTCATTTTCCGGAAGAAATAAAAGAACTTTTTCAAGGAATTTTATTAATTCTTTGTAATACGGATATCGTTGGTTGAATCTGTATATAATAGTTTTACCTGCATTCTTGCCATAAATTATTCCTGAGCTTTCAAGAAGCTCCAGCTGGTTTTGTACCGGACTTAAACTCATATTGTAATATTTTGCTATCTCCCTTGCATATCCTTCGTTTCTTCCTGCAAGATAAATCAGTATTAATTCTTTTGTTTTCGGAGTGATCAGATTTCCTGTCATTTTTAATTGACCTATTATTTAATATATATGACCTAAATATTAGTTCAAATATATAATTTTATAATTAAAATATCAACATATTTATAATATATTTATAATCATAAATCAATGGATTTTGCCTGTTTTCTTATAATTATCATTGAAACTATAGTTTACAATTGCTTAATTGCAGGATATTACTTAACAAGAAAAGATAATATATGAACACTGATACTGCAGTTTCAAACAAAATGCCTAAAGGCATTCCCTATATTATTGGCAATGAGCTTGCCGAGCGCTTCAGCTATTATGGAATGAAAACCATACTGGTTGTATTTATGACCCAGTATATCATGAA
>JACSRR010000004.1 GCA_014879635.1 Ignavibacteriaceae bacterium
CTAAATGAAGTTGAAGATAGTTTACATAAGTTAAGAATAAATTCAGAGCTTCACCGTTATTCTCAAAACTTGGTAACGGGTGAAAAATGTCCTCTCTGCGGTTCAACAGAACATCCCGAACCGGCAAATTTTGAAAGTAATCAACAAGAGGTTTTAAGATTACAAAATGAAATTGAAACTATTAAAACCGGAATTGATGATTTGAATAACTATCTGAATGATTTTCGATTGTTTGAACAAAAATTAAAAGGTAATGATTCTCACATCGAACACCTTAATGTAAGGAGAAATGCGAAAAATTTAGAGTTTCAACAAAATTTAACTGAAATTTTAAAACCGGAGAATGCGGTTAAAACTCTTCAGGAAATTGAAATTCTTATTCAACAAAATAAAGCCGTTCAAAATGAGATTGAAAAGATTGGAAAGTTGATAATTGACCAAAAAAAATCCCTTGCACTTAATAAAAAGGAGACCGAAGACTCCACTTCAAATTTAAGAACTGCCGAAAGTGAAGTTATACGATTAAGCAGTGAAATACAAACAAGAATAAATGAATGCGGTGAAGAAATTTACTACTCTTCAATGGGTAGAAGTGTAAGAGAAATTGAATTAGAGATTAACTCACTTAGTGCACAATATGACAAAATTCAATCTGATTATGATACCCTCAGCAGAAAAATTAAGAACTTAACTCAAACTAAAGGGGAATTGACCGGCAAGGTTACATCTTTAAAAGCTCAACTCGATAATTTAAATAAGAAAAAAGAAGAGATTCAAAATAATATTGACGGTAAACTTAAATCCGGTAATTACAATTCGGAAGAAGAAGTTTTAGAGATTCTTAAAAAGGAGTTAGATAGCGATGCGATTAACCGAAAGATCGAAGAGTTCAAAAATGAGTTCGATAAAAATAATACACTACTTAAAGAAGTTCTCACAAAAATTAATGACAGAAATTATGAAGAAGGGGAATACGAGCAGAAGAGCAGAGATTACAGTGAAAAAAAAGAATTATCAGCCGGACTCTCTACAAAAGAAGGAGAGCTTAACGAGACTATTAAAAACATTGAGAAAGGAATTGTTGAAGCCAAAGAATTGAAGAAACTCTCTAATTACATGGATAAAAGATTAGGCTTGTTAAAAGATTTATCAAAATTATTTTACGGTGGTAAATTTGTAAAATTTGTTGCTAACCACTTTTTAAATAGTATTATTTTATCTGCAAATGAAAAATTTAAAAGGATGACAAATTCCGGTTTGGAATTAAAACTTGAGGGAGAGAATATTATGATTGTAGATAATTTCCATGACGGAAAGATCAGAGATATTCAGACAATTTCGGGTGGTCAAAAATTCCAAGCTGCTTTATCACTTTCTCTTTCACTTTCAGAAAGTATTTCAAACGCACGACAAATAACTACTGATTTCTTTTTCTTAGATGAGGGTTTCGGCTCGTTGGATAATGAAACTCTTGACACCGTTTTCACTACATTGAGAGAAATTTCGTCAGGCGGTAAAAAGATTGGAGTAATTTCTCATGTTGATAGACTCAAGGAACAAATGCCGGTTTTTCTT
>JACSRR010000102.1 GCA_014879635.1 Ignavibacteriaceae bacterium
TCCGTCGTCGGCAGCGTCAGATGTGTATAAGAGACAGCTTACTATACTCAATAGCTTTTAAGTGAGCAAAATGCCCGAGCGTAACTTTGCGTGTTAGTGAACGGTTCATTATGGCTAAAGCCAACGCTTTTTTATACTCATTATCCAGTTTTTCAACATTTGCTCTAAACTTATCCAAAAATTGAGCCTGATCTCTCTCAAAGAAAACGCCTGTAAAAACTGATTCAATTAAATTATCCGCCTTTGTGTTTTCATTAAGTAATATTGCTAAATCATTTTCATCAAGCGTAATTTCTTTATTTTCGAGAAGACTTTTAGCAATTAGGTAATTGCATTTTAAGAAGTCGTTGCTGTACAATTTGTAGCCGGAGTCTTTAAAATAATATCCTACCACTGATGAACCGCTAAAAGCATCAAATACTGTTTTAATATCTTTTGGTGCAACTTCAAGAATCCAGTTAACAAGTTTTTCCTTGCTACCCAAGTATTGAGTTGGCGGAAATTGATGTATTTTGTATTCTTCGCCGAATAGCGTTGTTTGTGAAAGCATTGAATATAAATTGTTTTTTTTAATTTTCTAAATTACTTGAAAGTAGTGAAAACTTGTTTTATTATGATTAATTTTTCGATGGATTAGCAGTCAACATTCGATCTGAGACTCTAACCCACCAACATAAAAGTTTTACTAAAAATACAGTGTTTGATAATCTGTGTAACTTTTTTCCGCGAACACTTTGTGTAAAGAATTTCATTTACATTCAATAATATAAACAAAGTTTTTTACTTTTTTAATTTCTGCAGGTAAATCTTCTGATGAAATTGTGTTTAACTCACTAAGTTTTATGTTTCCCCGGATTGTTGAATCATATTTTTTATATATGCTGTTTATAAAGCGTAAGCAGCATTTTGCTCCGGTATGCTTGGATGAGATTATCCCTATTACATTACCTTTGGAATCAAAAAGGGTGGCGTGAATATTCCCCGGTTGAACGGGGGCAGAAATTTTGTAATTTGTTATATCACCTTGCAATCCACTTTTAGAACTAATCACACCATTAGTAAGTTTTATTTCATCCCCCATGGTTGCTATTAACGGATAACTTAATATATAAACTGTTTTACTCACAGCTGATAGAAGTGACTTAAAACTATAAGGTGGGTTATCGAATTCATGAATTCTTTCATCTTTTATATTAGAATTTTTAAATCATCATTTTTATGTCAAAGAAAAATTTCTACATTGTAAGCTTTATTAAATTCACCGTTTAACACTTTAGTATTTAGTAATTTAATAAAAAATTTTGTGTCCACTAAATGGGATGCAGTTTATATATAACTCTACAATTACTGAATTACCTTATGGCATTTCATAAAAGCTAGTACCAGGTATTTAATAAATGCGTTTCATTAAATTTAGTGTTACTCTCTTTTTAAATTATTCTTTAATTTCTTTGGAAAATAGAAATTGGCCTTTATACATACGGTAAATTTTAATTCTAAGTGTCAAAGCTTGAATACAAAAACAGGCAAATACATCATTTTACTTTTGTAGCTAAAACTTACTATCAATTACAACATCTCTAATGAATCCATTTAAAAGGCTTTCCAATACCTCGTTGGGTGAATTGCCACCTGACAAATTATACACCATTTTTCTAGCATCAAATTCCACATAAGTCCCTTTTCTTGGATTATATAGGCCACCACTCTGCCAATTGTTTTCTTTACTTACTTGATCTAAAGCAAGGTATATTAAAAGTTGTTTTAGGTCGCTGGTTCTAAAGTTTCTGTTAACAGTTTTTATTTCAAACAACTTATCATCGATCGAAATATCAGCTTTAACATCTGGAATAAAACTATATCCTTTAAGTTTTGGTTTAAATTTCAGTTTTTCCCCACCCATTTTTCTGATAAACTCCAATATATTGTCAGATATTGCAAGTATCTCTTTTTTTTCAATATCATTAATATTGATTTCACTTTGTTTTACATTGTCAGATTTCCAAATTAATGATTCAGCTTCTGCGAGAATATCCATTTGAACTAAATTATTTTCAAATAGTTCTGATGGTTTTAACCCATCACGTAAAGCAATTTCTGCTAGATTAAAAGCTGCTTCGGAAACTATATCGTACTTCACTCCTTCAAAGACCGGCAGCGCTCTCGAATTTATTGCCAACACTTGCGTTTCATTGAATATGCGTATAAAATTAGAAGTAAGCAGAGGAAGATGCTGTTTCCATGTTGAACTAAATTTCTGTGATAGGTCTCTCTCGTTTATCATACAAGAATTAATTGTCTTTTTTCTTTTCTTGATTTACACCAATCATTTACAATATCTTCCTCCGGATTAAAGAACTTTTGTGTGATTTTACGCCAATGTTCACCTTCATCTCCTAAAAAGTAGCTTGCATAAATAATAACCCTTCTTTCCCAGATTGTCCTACTAACGAAATCACTCTTAAATTTAGTTAACCTATAATGAAGATTCCAATTTGACAAGGCAACAATAATTTGTCTTTTAATTAACAGGTTTTCGGTGTTTTTAAATAGCTTAAGAAAAATTTCCTCTTTTTCTAGTGAATGTCTAATAGCCAAAATTTGAAGCATATAACTAATGTTTAAATCTATCTGATTCAAGAAGTTTTCTGAATTCATCAATGAAATTAATGATTGGTCCACAAAATCCTTACTAGTTATATTTAGTTCTTCATAAATACTTCTTACAGAACGCATAATCGTTGTAAAAACTGGGGATAAAGTTGTTAAATTGTTAAGGTCAAGTAATATTTTTATTGCATTGACCTGGTTTTCTTTAGATATTATTTTAATCGCGTTAATAGCTTGTTTGGCAATTGTTTGATCAATTCTAGTTTTGTTAACTTCTTTTGACAAAATACCAATGATGTCAATTTCTCTAATTGCTTCCTTTAAATTTGTATAATCTTCGTCAGCTGATGCAGAGTAAGGGTCATATCTTATTGAAATATTGAGTAGTTTTTGTTCATCATCCAAAAAACTTAACCCTTTATTGGGATCAAGTAACGAATGAATATCTCTGAACTCGTCTGATTTCATAATTTTAGTTTTATCCTTTTGTAAACTGAGTTGAATATGAGACAATTCTTTAGAAAGAATGATTAGTTTTTCATAAGCGTCCGATTCGTTAGTACAAAATATTGTATAATCATCAGCATATCTGCAAAATAGAATTTTTTCAGAATTCAAATAAAGGTCTGTGCTATTTAATGCAAGTTCAGCTAAAATCCTTGAAGCAGGTCCACCTACAGGAAGACCATAGGAGATACTATTTGAAAAGACACCTAACAAACTCATTATTTTCCTTGCAACTGATTTTTGTGGGTCAATTCGCTCTAATTCATTCTCAAGTCTATGATGGTTAATTCTGGGATAAAAATTTGAAATGTCGGTTTGAAGAATGTATTCAAACGATTCGGAGTACTTAATGCATTGCATTTTATAATCAATCCAAGTTGAGTCTTTAAATAATGAACCATCAGCTTCATTCCATTGATAACGATAAGAGAAAACTTTTTTTTCGTCTTCTGAAATACGCTTTTTTTCAATTTCTTCAGCAATTGAAATTACAATGCCAAGAAAGTAGGCATTCCAAAATGGTTCTATTAATGTTGCCTCACGGAATCCATAATACCCTACTTGACTTAACTCTTTAAGTGTTAGTGGTGGTGATTTAGAAATTGCTGCTTTTAAGTCTTTATCATAAGCTAGCAAAATGTCTAATACCTTATCCGTTCTGTCCTCAAACATGTTTCGCTCGAACGGGAAAGGAAAAATGTCTGTGTCTCCAAATCTAATTATATTTTTTAAAGCCTTTAAAAAATTTTCTCTCATATATTTCCGTTTAATTAAATATTTTAAAATCTTGTTGATAGCTTCAAAATCGAGAATTTAATAGGAATATAGCGGTTTTAAGTTTATTGTAAAATTTTCGGGTATTGAATATTATCAAAAATAAATATAATTTTATATTACTTAAATGTTCTTACTTTAAATAAAGATATACCTGAATATATACAGAAATTTATTGATCAGCTAAATTTCATTAATTTTATTCTAAACTAACTTAGTGTAATAACGCGAAAACTTAAGCACATGAAAAAGTGCACAAGTATTGTTGTTGAGTTTGATTTTTCTTTAAATATAACCTTTACTTTCTTAATGTTATTTCTGCTAAAATTTTCTTAGATAAGTCTTTGGAGAAGTAACAAAGCGAAATTATTGATCTAAGCCTATCATCTTTAGTTGTTATGATGAACTCATCTCCAGATTCCAGCGCTTGTCGGATAGTCCGAAGGTCCTGCGAAGCAAAAGACAAATCAACTGTGCGTAAGTTCAATTTACCCTCAAACAAATTTTGAACTTCATCTTTAGTAAGTAATTTCTCAAAATTAAGACCGTTAAAAATAGTAGAAAAAGATTCCTCCATTAGCATGTACTTCAAATTATCAGATGCAAACCAATAAAAATTAGTAATCCGTTCTGTTCTTGGAAACTTAATAAGCTCAAAGATTCGCAAAAAATTTGGAAATCTTTTGTAAAAAACTTGAATTACTATCTTTGCTGAGATTACTCCTATAATAGATGTTTTTTCAATATCATCTATTTTCCTTATGTTTTGTTTCTTAGAGAAAAAAAGTAAAGTGACAGACTTACTTACCAAATCCAAGAAAAAAATGTAAATAAATAACATTGCAATTGAAATATTATTATCATTTTTTAGATTAACTAAAAGAAGTATTGGCTTTGAATTCGGAGATAATATTTCTCGCAAAATTATATCTCTTAGTTGTTTGAAGCTTCCTTTAGCGCTAAGATTAAATTCATCTGATTCGATTAAAAGTTTAAAGTCTTCGGGTGATGATTGTGAAACATAATCTTGTAATTCTAGTTCAAAATCCTTAAATCGTATTTTCTTTATCCGGTCTATTGTTTGGGGGAAAATAGTAATAAGTAATAGAATTATAGAGGTCCAAATCATGATGAGGAGAGAAATAGCTTCAAATTTAGGTTGAGGTAAAAAAGTTAAAAAAGCATACCACCCTAACGCTAATAAAATTGAAACTGCGGAGAATCCCCGCAACTTTTTGAGCAACGGTGAAAGTCGTTGCTTTGTTGCCAACATTTTTTCTTTTACAAGTGAACTGACATTCTTAAACATAGATTTTTTCATTTTGATAGTTCTGTATCATACTTATCCTCTTTTCTTACCAACATTTTTAGTTTCAATTAAGTGTTTAAAATGAATTACTTTTTATTTTACTAAGAACTATCAACTATTAATTAAGGAATTGAATTTTATTCGGTTTAATATTGCTAAATTAGTTTAAATTTATATTGATTATGATAGTAAAATCTATAATTTTTCTAAAAAAGCAAGCTTTTTGTAGATTTCAATTCTATCCAATGTTGTTATGTTAATATCTTATAAGTTTTAATTATTCTTTCTGTAAAACTTCAATTTTCACACTATCTCAATATAATAATATTTTCAATTGTTTAAAAAATATGTTCTATAAAACACATTTTTCTGAATTCACTTTCTCTAAACTCACTCTCTCATTCAACCGTTTCTATTTTTGAAATTATCAATTCTTGAGATCCGTTTTTCCAGATACTACTTCCGAGTTCAATCAACTTTTGCTTATCACTGTCTAATACTTTTGCAAAGATATTGCAGGCATCAAGACCTTTTCCCTCGCCGTAATAAATACCAAAACAGTTTGCCGTTTTTGTCCTAACCGGTTTAACAGGACCAAATACTACTTCTCCGGGTTCAGTAAATACGGATGCATTTTCTTGAAGTATATCAAGTTTGGGTACATCGTCTATCCAGATTTCTTGTCCCGAAACTCTTGCGTGATAAAATTTTCTTGTGAACGGAAGAATCGTAAGAAAAGCTTTTGATGTTACCGGTGCAGCGTCAAGATATAGTTCAAACCTTATTTCTTGACCTTCCTCAGTTGTTAACTTAAATCCTTTCATGAGTTATTCCTTATTTTGGTCCTCACTTAAAATTTTTTGTTTCGTGAGTAGTCAATATAATTTTTAAAATTTATATTAAATAAGTCAACAGCATTAAAGCTGTGAACCCCTTGTTATTAGTAGTTTTTCCTCCAAATTAGGAACAAGCAAACGCCTAACTATTTAAAAATACCTTGAGTTTCTACTTATTATAAAGCCATGCTTCTGCTTTATTCATAGCTTCTCTTGCAGTAGAAGCGGTGCCAATGTGTGTCCAACCGGCGTATGAAACATAAACATCTTTGCTATACTGATCCCATTTTACCTCATAACTTTTATTGCTGCCTGAGGTAACTCTTCCGATTACTTATGCTGCCATAAACAGTATCCTTTTTATTTTTTGAGAATTTACATACAAAACACATTTTTCTTTAAGTTCTTAAAATCTGAACAACTTGAAAGTCCTTTTTTGCAATGTGTTATAGGTAGCTGAAAGTTAAATATCACCGGTACATATCAAATTACAGATTAAAGAAGAAATTATTTTAACATTACGAGTACTCAAAAACACCACCCTTAACATTAACCAACAATTTTTACATTGAAAGCCGCTTCAGATTCTTTGTTCTTTTTTGTGTCGAAAGAATTTTTTATGTTAAAACTAACTTTAACACCGGGTTTAATAGCCCCTTTATTGCCTATAACAGAACTAAACTTAAAAAATATAGACTCCTTGTTTTCTAAACTGATAAAACCGGCAGCTCCGCTTTCTAACAATTTTGATATCCTACCCTCATAAACCGGAAAAATTTTCTCTTCCTCATCCCGCCAGAATTTTCTTAAAATGTTAAAAATTTCTTTAGCAGTTCTTTCACCGGTTACATTTCGAGTCATTCTGTCATTAAAGATATATCCGGGTATTTTCCAATCAATTTCCGAACGCAATTTACAAGCAAGTTCTGAATGCAACGCAGCTTGTTCAGGCATATTCTTTTTATCTAATATTAATGCACCTAAAAAATACAGGTCGGTTCTAAATTCCGGATTGGGTACATTAACAGAACCGTTAACAGCCTCCAAGAAAGTTTGATATGCTAAATCTATACTACCCGAACAATAATATGCCGCAGCTAAACCATTCAAAACAAACCAATCTTTTTTAGTTAACTTAACTTTTTCAAATAGTTTTATAGCTTCCTGATAATTTTGCAACTTTCGTAAAGCATTAGCTTTGTAGTACTTAAACCAAACGGATTTTGGGAAAAATGAGAGTCCCTCATCACTTGTCTTTAAGCACTCTTGAAATTGTTCAGTTTCGTTAAGAGCTTTTGAATATTTGTGATAGTAGGTTTCTTTGGGTGACGGTTTTACAAAGTGCTTCCCTTCTGAGTTAGTACCTCTAAACTCTTCGGTATCTAATTTTTGAGGGTCAATGGTTTTGAGCCATTTTAGTACATCATCCCATTTGAATTTATCGGCACATAATTTTACGAACTCAAGAATACTTAAATCAACAAATTTCCTAAACTCTGTTCCCTCACATTTTTGCAATAAGTCACTAATTGTTAATTCGAATGATATTAAAGAGGCTTTTTCGTCAAATGATTTGATTTTCCCAAGGTAAATACATTGCGCATAAACAGATTTAATGTAAACAAACTCAGGGTCAATATTAAACACTTCGTTGCAGATATTCAAAGCGGTTTCATATTCTTTTATATGGGTTAAGCAGTAAGCAAAACCCCAGCCAACCCATTTATCTTTCACGGTTGAATTATTCCAGAGCTCTTTATAAATTGTAATTGCCTCAGAATAATTACCGGCTTTTCTTAAATTGTTTGCTTTTTGTTTTATTTCAAATTGATCATTCATCTAAAGTTACTCTTATTTTTTCGAATAATTCTTTAGAACCCGACTGCAAATTAACACTTGTAATTTTACCGTTCTTTTTATAATAAATGTTCAAAACACAATTTTCTGAATTTGCTTCAATTGTGTAGCGTTCCAAATATTGGTAATGATGAATTGCTGTAATAGAAACATTTAATACCTTTAAACGGAATTCAATATTTTCGTAGATTCCTTGCTGAATAGGATTTTCAAAATTTATACCGGTCTTTTCGACTAAATGTTTTCCCTCAAGTTGTTTAAGAATTGTGTAAACATGGTTTGTTTCGTTCGGTTCGGAACTCTGAATCCTGGAAATCAATCCTTTGCTGTTGTAAATTACATCTGCGTAACTTCCGTCAACTTCCGAATTTGCTCTAATGCGGTAGTTTAGAAGTTGAACCGTGTGAGGTATGCCGTTTGAGTGTAACAGTTCCTCAATTTTATGCTGAATTTGTCCGGGTAAACTTAATTCGACACCGGATGTTTCAACCGGAATAATTTGGTTAGTTGCCGTTGAGTTATTTTCGATAAACCGGATACTTCTACCCGCTTGATAATTAATCGAATACACTTTTTCCGAAGCTCTTGTAATACCGGTGTAGCAAAATCTAAAATAAAATTCACTAAAGCGGTCAAAAGCCGAAAAGTCAAAATACACATCCCTCCATTCACCGCCTTGCGCCTTGTGGCAGGTTAACGCATACCCATATTTGACAAATAATGCGTTCATATAGGGGTCGTTTTTAATCATTTGGTTATAATCGCTTTTAATCATTAGCAATTCACTTTTGATCTTGTAAAATTTTTCACTCACTCCCGGTTTATTCGCTTCCTCTTTTTTTATTTTTTTGAGTTCATTTAATAGCTCTTTTTCTCTCTCCTTTAGCTGTTTTAAATTCTTTTCGTTTCTAATTTTAAAGTGAACTAAAATTGCCCCTCTTTCGCTCTTTGTTATTGAAGGAGAATCACTTTCAAGAAAATTAACAAAAATTTTGGCTTCTATTATATTAGATGTACCCTCCGGCGAAATGAATTTGAGATGAACATCTCTATAACAGAGTTTAACGGTTTCTTTTTCACCATCTTTCAAGGGTAAGGTAAAATTATATTCTTCAACAATATCTGAAAATGACTCTAAAACTCCGCTCTGTCCGTTAAATACTCCGTACTTGATATTGTTTTGATAAACTAACATTACATCGTTTTTGCACAACCCGGTGTTCCCACTTTGAAGCCGTTTTTTAACCGACATATTGTAATTAAAAACAGATTCATTTGTGTAAGCAATAATCACTTTTGAATTTAAATTAAGATGCTGATAATCTTTACAGAAGTGATCTAAAAATTCTGATGAGCCTAACTTTTGGAAATCAGTTTCGTTAAACTCAAGATTCAGTGAACCGAAGTATTTTCTTTCAATGCTTTCTTTAATCTTTGTAGCATTTTTGATGATCGTGCTCTCAGCAGCCTGCCTTAAAATTTCGGTCAGCTCATATTCTTCAATTTTGAAATTTGAGTTAATTTTAAGCAATTCTTTTTTATAGAGTGCTACAGAAACAGCAGAATTTACAGGAGGAAGCTGGTTTTTATCGCCAAAGAAAATAATTTTTCGTTTAGCCAAAGCCCCGTCATAAATGAAAGTAAAAAGATCTTTCAGCAAGTGACCTGATCCAAACCTAAGATGTTCTGATTGTGAAAATGTGTTTGAAATTAAGGAAGATTCATCTATCAAATAGATATGGTTAATTGAATTATCGTTTGCTTTATTCTTAAAGAAATAGATTAAACTGCCCTCATCTTCCTCTTCAAGAATATCCTCAAACGAATAAATTCCTGAATGAATAGTTCTTGAATCTGAAACGCCTTTATCTGTCTCTTATACACATCT
>JACSRR010000451.1 GCA_014879635.1 Ignavibacteriaceae bacterium
AGATGTGTATAAGAGACAGCGGCAAGTTAGTGCTCCCCGGATTGATTGACAATCACACACATTTTATTTCGGGCGGTACATATTTGAACGGATTAGATTTAAGACCTGCAAAAAGTATAGCAGAATTTGTTGAAATTCTAAAAAGATATGTTGAAACGCACAAAGGAAAGTGGATTTTAGGCGGTAATTGGGATCATGAAGCTTGGGAGAAAACAGACCTACCTATCAAAGAGTGGATTGACCCGTTTTCTGAAAATACCCCAATTTTAATTGACAGGTTTGACGGCCACATGGCTTTGGCAAATTCGTATGCTCTAAAATTAGCAGGTATAAATAAAAATACACCCGACCCTGCAGGCGGAAAAATCGAAAAAGACCCTGTAACCGGAGAGCCTACAGGCATTCTGAAAGATAACGCAATGTACTTGGTTTTAGCTATTATCCCAGAGCAATCATTTGAAGAGAATGTTGAAGCGTTAAAATCTGCTTTAGCCGAGGCTAGAAGATTAGGAATAACTTCGGTTCACGACATTACTTCGGCAAACGATTTTAAAGTAATGAACAAATTTGACAAAGAAGGTGCATTAACCTGCCGTATTTATACACGCATTCCGGTTTCACAATTTAGAAATTTAGTTAATACCGGAATTGATTTTAATACCGGTTCAGAATTTCTTAAACTCGGCTCCTTAAAGGCATTTGCCGACGGTTCACTTGGTTCTTCAACTGCTTGGTTTTTTGAACCTTATTTTCAAGACCCAAGTACGTCAGGTCTGCCAATGGATATTATTCTAAATGACAGTTTGAGTTCTTGGGCGTTTGCAGCAGATAAAGCAGGGTTGCAACTAAGTATCCATGCAATAGGCGATAAAGCAAACAGCTATATTTTGGATGTCTTCGAAAAAATAAAAGAAGTAAATCCTGAATGGGATAGAAGATTTAGAATTGAACATGCGCAACATTTGAAAAAATCCGAAATTAAAAGATTTCGTGAAATTGGCGTTATTGCTTCGGTTCAACCGTATCATTGCATTGATGACGGAGTTTGGGCAGAAAAAAGAATAGGACCGGAAAGAATTCACGAAGCTTATCCAATTAGAACACTAATAAACGAGGGTGTTCAAGTTTGTTTTGGAAGTGATTGGCCCGTTGCTCCGTTAAACCCTCTTTGGGGAATTTATGCGGCAGCCACAAGACGAACATTTGACGATAAAAATCCCGGTGGTTGGATTCCGGATGAAAAAATTACTGTTGAAGAAGCAATAAAGTGTTATACAATAAACAATGCTTACGCTGGTTTTTCGGAAAATACTCTTGGTTCAATTACTACAGGTAAATTTGCAGATTTTATAGTTCTCTCAGAAAATATTCTTAAAATTGACCCTGTAAAAATTTGGGATGTACAAGTTTTAAGAACAGTTGTAGGCGGTAAAACTGTTTATATAAAATAAATCAATTATGCCTGAAATAGTGCTGTCTCTTATACACATCT
>JACSRR010000135.1 GCA_014879635.1 Ignavibacteriaceae bacterium
TCCGTCGTCGGCAGCGTCAGATGTGTATAAGAGACAGCAATTATTCCGGTTGTGGCTTTTTTCATCTTAAATAAACTACTTAAAATTGATAGTCTTAATTCCGGTGCTTTAGCCGCTCATTATGGTTCAGTGAGCGTGGTTACTTTTGTTACTGCTGCCGCACTTTTAACCCGTAATAAAATTGAATATGATGGTTTTATGGTTGGTATGATGACTGTAATGGAATTTCCGGCAATTATTTTAGGCATTGGAATGGCAGTATTTTACTCGAACAGAAATATTAAAGATTTTAAGTTTTCGAAAATTGTTCGAGAATCTTTCACAAACGAGAGCGTAATTTTATTGGCAGGAAGCTTGCTCACAGGAATTTTAACCGGCGAAAAAGGATATTTAATGATTAAGCCCTTTTTCTTTGAACCTTTTCAGGGAGTTCTAACATTCTTCTTACTCGATTTAGGTATTGTTGCGGGAAAGCGATTCGGCGAATTTAAAGCACTCGGTGTTAAATTGATCTCCTTTGCTTTGTTTTTCCCTTTGTTAAGCGGATTAATCACAGCATTTATAACAGTCATTTTTGGAATTTCACCCGGAAATTGTATTCTATTTTCTGTTCTTGCTGCTTCTTCATCTTATATTGCTGCACCGGCTGCCGTGAGAATTGTATTACCTGATGCCAATCCCTCTTATTACATTACAACATCGTTAGCAATTACATTTCCATTTAATATAATTATCGGAATACCGGTGTATAAAAGTTTTGTTGATTTATTTTACAGTTTTATGTGATAATATTTACCTCGGGTTCTATCTCAACAGTAAATTTGTTAAAAACAGAATCTTTGATTTTATAAGCAAAAGAGATTATTTCTTCCCCTGTTGCTTCTCCAAAGTTGCATATTACCAATGCATGACCGGGAGCAGTTCCGGTATTCCCCTCTCTTTTACCTTTAAATCCACACTTTTCAATCAACCAGCCTGCAGAAAGTTTAACATACCCCTCAGTTGCTGGATAATAAGGAATATCAGTGAAAGTTTCCTGAAGTATTTTTAACTTCTCAATTTTAACAACGGGGTTTTTAAAGAAACTACCAGCATTACCGGTTACTTTTGGATCGGGAAGTTTCTCTTTTCTGATTGAAATAACGGCGTTTCTTAAATCAACCGGAGTTGGTTTTGTAACTCCCATTTTACTCAATTTTTCGGAAATACTACCGTAAGCTGTTTTGGGAACAAACCCTTTTTGGAGTCTAAAATAGACTGCCGTGATAATAAATTTTCCCTTGATGCTTTCTTTGAAAATACTTGTTCTATACCCGAATGAACATTCTCTATTCAGAATGATTTTCCCCTTCATTTTTTCAGTATCAAAGTACTCAACCATTTCACAAATGTTTTGCAACTCTTGCCCGTAAGCGCCAATATTTTGAATGGGAGCAGCTCCTGTCAACCCGGGAATTAAAGAGAGATTTTCATGTCCGCTATACCCCATAAGAACCGTCTGTTCAACAAAATTATCCCAATCGTGACCAGCTTTAACTTTAACTAAAACTGATGTTGAATCCTCTTCTATAGTTTCAATTCCCGAATTTCTAATTGCAATAACCAATCCGTTAAAATCTTTTTGAGTAAATAGCAAATTACTTCCGCCGCCTAAAATCAAAGTTTTTAAAGACCTTGATTTAGCAAATTCAATAGTTTCTGCAACATTACTTTCATCCTCCAATCTTACTGAATACTCTGCAATAGTATTAATTCCAAAAGTATTATATTGCTTTAAGTTTTCATTATTAACTATTTTTAATACAAACATTTAACCAATTTCGCTTAATTTAAATTATTAATATATAATTCTCTCTTAATTCATTCCACACATCCGTTCCGGTAAACTCAACGAATGCCTCATTACCACCCGGAAAACCCTCAATTACATTTTTTACATAAGGGAATTTTTCACCCCTGCTAATTTCAAAAAAATATTCAAAAATTAATTCTAAATGTTCTGTGTGATTATATTCAGCCACAAAACTACTGTTATGAATTTTAATGATTTTTCTTCTTTTGATTTGAACAACCAACGGTTCTCCACCGGTATAGTAAAATCTTTTTTCCGGTTTAATATCTTGATTAATTGCTTCATTTAGGAATTTTGATATTAGTTTTTTATCTACCGTAGTTTTTGGTGTGTTAAAATCAAACCAATAATTTACTTTCTCTAAAATCCCTTCACCACGCATATAATGTTGAATAGCTAACTTTAATCCGTTTGAGTATTTAACATAATCAATATCAACATCAGAAGTAAATCTAAGGTCATTATTTGCAAATGGATAATTTAAACTTGAAAGAATAGTAACTCCGTATTTTTCGGGATTTTTAGCCACGGGAGAGTGAACCGTCAGGGAGAATCTATGCCAAAATGCCGATTTTAAAAGTTCATAGCTGAATAATTGCCTTACTACCTCTAAGCTATTTATCAATTCTTGTTCATTCTGTGTCGGAAAACCATACATCAAATAAGCATGAACTAAAATTCCTGAGTTCGAAAAATTTTTTAGTACATTAGTGACACCTCTGATGGTTACTCCCTTTTCAATTAGTTTTAAGAGTCTTTCTTCGGCAACCTCAATACCGCCTGTGAGTGCAATACAGCCTGATAGAGAGAGTAATTTTGTTAATCCGGGAGTAAATGCATCATCAAATCTGATATTCCCCCACCAGGTTACTTTTAATTTCCTGCTAATAATTTGAATTGCCAATTCTTTAAGAAGTGCAGGTGGAGCTGCTTCATCAGTAAAATGAAATGCCGTTCTTCCTGTTTGTCTTATTAAAAATTCCATATTATCAACAAGTGATTTAGCATTACCGCCGTTGTATCTCCCGATATAATCTAAAGAGATATCACAAAAAGTGCACTTTTTCCAATAACACCCGTGAGCTAAAGTCATTTTATTCCAAAATCCGCTGCTCCATAAATAATGTACGGGATTTGTAGTTTCAGTCATTGATACATACTCTGAAGGATCAATTCCGGTTAAATCATTTGGCGGACTATTTTTAAAATCGGTAATTTTAGTCAATCCTTCATCAATGTATTTAACTTTGCCGTCAACTCTAATCATCGTTCTTACGAAGCCTGTATCATTTCCTTCAACAGACCTAATTATATTTAGTAGCGGAATTTCGCCATCATCAAAAGTTATGAAGTCACAGTAATCAAATATACCGGGGTCACTTAGATTTCGAAGTTCTGTATTCACATAACCTCCGCCAAATACTATTTTTACGCCGGGATAAATACTTTTTATTTTTTTTGCACTAATTAAAGCACCGAGCAGATTTCCCGGAAAAGGAATAGTAAAACCGGCAATTGTAAAATCGCTGTTACCGATCATTTTTATTGTTTCGTCATTGATTACATCAACTATTAAATCAGAAGGCTTCTCTAATTCTTTTTTTAAAGGTTCAAATTCAGGTAAACTTTGTGACAATTTTTCGGCATATCTACCCAATCCAAAATGTTGGTTGACATTTTTTTGTATAAAAATTGCTAATTCGTCAATTATTAGAGTTGAATAAAACCTTGCTAAAGCTTCAATTCCCTTTCCTTGCAAGTTGGCATATTCAGCTGATTCGGCTTCATAAAAGAAATCTGAGACCGGTAAAAATTGTTTTTTACTCAATTGGTATGCAAGCTCGGGTTGCTTTCCCTGTAGATAATTAATAACTGAATCAATAATTTCAATATAAGAGTTTCTAAGTGCAAAAATTCTGATTGAATTCTCATCTTTTAGATTGGCAGGGTCAAGGCTTTCAAACATTTTTTTGAGAAAATCAGAGCAAAATATTCTCAAAAACACATTTAATGATAAATCGTAACTCCCTGCAGAATATCCCTTTGACTTTAAAAAACCGGATAATTGCATAACCGAGGGGTAAGGTGCATTCATTTGAATAAACGGCGGGATAACTAAAAGCACTTTAATCACGAATAGTTAACCTTTTTTGCATAAACAAGTCGATTTTACTTTTTCTGTTTTTAATAATTGTATAGATTTAGATTTTCTGTTTTGTAAATTAACAATATTTAAACTTTTCTTTTTATCTGCTTGATGGAAATCGTTCAAATAATCCTTGTATTCGCAGTATTTTTAATACTTGCCGGGTTAATGTTTTTAAGAAAGATACCCGCATTAATTGCACTCCCAATAATGGCGTTTCTGATTCCTATTATTGCCGGTGTTTCTTTAATTGATACTCTTGAACTTGTTTTGGGAAATGGTTCATTAAGGTTAGCCGAAGCTTATACTATCGCAATTTTTGGAAGTATGCTGAGTATAATGCTTCAAAAAACAGGTGTTGCAGAGAGTTTTATTAAATTAGGTGCCGAGTTATCCGGAGATAAGCCATGGGCAATTGCCGTAGTAATGTTAATTCTCATCGCTTTACTTTTTACAACATTAGGCGGACTTGGTGCCATTATTATGGTTTCAACCGTTGTACTACCTATCTTAATTTCTGTTGGGGCAGGTCCTGTTACCACAACAGGAATATTTTTAATCGGTTTGAGTATGGGCGGTATATTGAATGTCGGGAATTGGTCGGTTTACATCAATACGCTTAACTTAGAATCTGGTGAGGTTAGACTTTTCGCTTTAGTGATGTTTGGAATTACTTTTTTAGTTTCCCTTATTTTTATAACGGTTCAACTCTTTAGAGACGGTCATGAAATCGATTTTAAAGGAATTGCAATTAAAGGGGCAGTAATTATTTTTGCAGCACTTTTACTTTTTACCGGTTATTTCTATCTTGACCAAACTATCAAAGATATTATTTTAACCGGTTTATCAAATACTTATTCTTTCCTTAAATATGTTATTCTCACAGTTTTTACGCTTTTAATATTTCTTTCAATTTACAAACTGATTATTCTTAAACCTGCAGATTCAAACAAAATATTTTTCCCTGCATATTTCACTCCGCTTGTTCCCTTACTATTAATTTTAGTTTTTAATATGAATTTTATTGCGGCATTTATTGCAGGTTTAATTTATGGTTTTATCACCACTTACAGAAAAAGCAGTATGAACATTTTAGTTAGGTCTGCTCTTGACGGTGGCGCAGTTGTTATGCCTGCCGTGGTTCTTATGTTAGGTATCGGGATGCTCCTTAATGCCGTTATGGGACCTCCTGCTGCAATTAAACATGCATATACTGACGGGTGGCCGGTATTAACACTTTTAAAACCCGTTATTGAGGGAATAGTACCTTCAAACGCATTGGCTTATATTTTTACTTTTACGCTTGCAGCCCCACTTGCTTTGTATCGCGGTCCGTTAAATGTTTGGGGAATGGGCTACGGAATTGCGGCAATTTTACTTGCAAGCGGTATGATTCCGGGTGCTATAATGGGAATGTTGATGTCGGTAGGTCAAATTCAAGGTGTTTCTGACCCGACCAACACTCAAAATGTCTGGCTTGCAAATGAAATGAGAATAGATGTTCAGAAAATTCTTTGGACTACCCTACCCTACACCTGGTTAATTGCCGTACTCGGATTAGTTGCAGCTTCTCTAATATTCTACTAAAGAGAAATTAAATGAATTCTAAAAGAAAAATTAAAATTGGTATTGATGTAGGCGGAACTTTTACGCACGCCGTTGCAGTAGATATTAAAGATTATTCTGTAGTCGGGAAATCTTGCGTTCCAACAACTCATACCTCAACCGAAGGTGTTGCAAGAGGTGTAGTTGATTCAATGTTAACGCTTATTAAAAACAACGGTATTCATCCTGATGAAGTGATTCTTATTGCTCATTCTACTACTCAAGCAACAAACGCCCTACTCGAAGGCGATGTAGCTAAAGTTGGTGTAATTGGACTTGGTGCCGGAGTAGAAGGAAAATTCGCAAAAAAAGAAAGTAATCTTAAAAATATTGAGCTTTCACCCGGGAAATTTCTTTTTACTGAATATCAGTACATTGATACTTCCGGTAGAGGATGGATTAACTTAATCCCTCAGGTCGTAGAAAACTTGCACGGTAAAGGTGTAGAAGTATTTGTAGTATCGGAAGTTTTTGGAGTTGATAACACCTCAAATGAAGAAAATGTTGCTTTACAAGTCTCAGAAATGGGATATCTTTGCACGGCAGCAAGCAGTATTTCAAAACTCTACGGATTAAGAGTTAGAACCCGTACTGCTATAATCAATGCAAGTATGATGCCAAAAATGTTAGAAACTGCAAATATGACTGAGAAAGCAGTTAGGGAAAGTGGTATAAATGCTCCGCTTATGGTGATGCGCTCTGACGGTGGTATTATGGACATTAACGAAATGAGGCGGCGTCCAATTTTAACCATGTTATCGGGTCCGGCTGCAGGTGTTGCGGCTGCATTAATGTATGTTAAAATTTCGGACGGTATTTTTTTAGAGGTCGGCGGAACTTCTACTGATATCTCCGTAATTAAAAACGGAAAGCCTCAAATTAAGAGCGCCCAAATAGGGAAAAACAGACTGTTTCTAAGAACTTTAGATGTCCGCACTCTCGGTATAGCCGGAGGTTCGGTACCCCGCATATCCGGTAATGATATTGTTGATGTTGGTCCCCGTTCTGCTCATATTGCCAAACTACATTATGTATCTTATTCCGGTGAAGAAGATTTTTCAGAAATTACTATAAATACAGTTCAACCTCTAAAGGGCGACCCATCTGATTATTTGGTCATACATCCAAAAAATTCACCCGGCTCAGATTTTACTTTAACTCCCACCGGTGCTTCATATTATTTAAATTTAGTCAAAGATTACGGACACGGAATAGCTAATGTAAATAATATTAAAAAGTGTTTTGAAACTTTAGGAAAACTATTTAATAAATCCGCTGAATCTTTGGCAGAATCTATTTTGAACATCTCATCGTCAAAAATTAAACCCGTAATTAAACAGCTTCAAAGAGAGTACAAATTAGATGAAAACTTAATCGAATTTGTAGGAGGAGGAGGCGGAGCCTCGGCTATAGTTCCTTTTACTGCTAATTCAATGAAATTTCCTCATAGAGTAGCCGAAAATTCTGAAGTTATCTCTGCAATAGGTGCAGCACTCGGCATTATCCGCGATTCGGTTGAAAGAAACATAATTTCGCCAACCGAAAATGATTTAATTTTACTGCGTCAAGAAGCTTTTAACTCTGTAGTAAGTATGGGAGCAAACCCTGATACAGTTGAAGTTTCAATTGAAATTGATAGTCAAAACAAAAAAGTGATTGCCACTGCTTTAGGTTCGGGCGAAATGCGTACAAAAGAATTAGGTGTTGCAGTTAAAACCGAAAACGAGATTGTCCAAATTGCAGCAAAATCTATGAAAGTAAACCTTAAAGAAATTACCTTAACCGGTAATACGGGGTATTTGTACACCATGACTGCTCAAGTTGAGAAAAAAATATTTTTTGGATTAATTAAAGAAAAAAGCAACCCTGTTCGCATTATTGATTCAGAGGGTACAATCAAACTTCAATTAAATAATGCGATTTCTTCAAAGTGTGGCAAAGAAAATCTTAAATCACAGATAACCGCAATTATCGCTTCTCTAACAACATTCGGCGATGCCGGTGCACTTATTCCGGATATATATCTAATTGCAGGTGCCAAAATAATTGACATGACCGGACTGATTTCCGAAACACAAATTTTTTCATTGGCAGATATTGAACTAAAAAACCACCCTGCTTCAGACTCAATAATAATAATTGCATCAGAAAAAAAATAATATGAATGAAATTTTCTCTAAAATTAAATACGGATTAATAGTTTCTTGTCAAGCTGAAGAGGGTGACCCCTTTAATTCGCCTGAATCAATTCTCTTATTTGCTAAAGCTGCCGTATTGGGAGGAGCTTTAGGTATAAGAAGCCGTGGATTTGAAAACACAAAATTAATTTGTGATTCTATAAATGTGCCTGTAATTGGACTAACTAAATCTTATTTTGAAGACGGTTATGTTAGAATTACAGGGAGTTTTAAAGAAGTTGAAGAAATAGTTGCTTCCGGTTGTCAAATAATTGCGATAGACGGTACTTTTAGACTCAGAGAAAATTTGAGCGGTCCGGATTTTATTTCAGAAGTTAAAAAGCGATTCGGTGTACTTATCATGGCTGATATTGCAGAATTTTCGGAAGCCGAAGCTTGTTTTAATGCGGGAGCAGATTGTATTTCAACAACTCTTAGCGGTTATACTCCGAATACTCTTAATGTTAATAAACACCTGCCTGACTATGATCTATTATCAAAATGTCTAAAATTAGATGCTCCAATAATTGCTGAAGGAAGAATAAATAGTCCGGATTTTGCAGCTGAGATGATTAAACGGGGAGCTTATGCGGTTGTAGTAGGAACTGCAATTACAAGACCAAGAGTTGTAACCGGCTGGTTTGTAGATAAAATTAAAGAAATTTTAACCTAAAAAAAACTCGATACCTTTTTAAGGATTAAACTTTGTTTACCGTCTGATTCATTGGAAAATATCAATCAACCTTTAGAAATATTCTCTAACCCTAAATTCTACACCGTTTGATTCTGCAATCTCCTTCCCTTTTGAAAGATCTGCATCCGGTAAATCAACCATTGAGAGTACTACAGTTTTAACATATTTTTTTGCAGATTTTGCAAAATTAAGCAATTCATCATAATGTGATTCACTAACTCTCATTAAACGAGCATATTCTTCACAATTTACGGCGTTTAAACTGATTGAGATGGTGTCAATTAAACCTTCCATTTCAGGAGTAATATCTCTTTTATTAATTATATTACCGTGTCCGTTTGTGTTAATCCTTGTTTTACCCCCGTTAGCTTTAACATATTTTGCAACTTGTTTAACAACATCCCATCTTATAGTAGGCTCACCGTAACCGCAGAAAACTATCTCGTCGTATAATTTGGGGTCAGATATTTGTTCAATGTATTTTTCAACAGCAGGTTCTTCCTTCAAACTCATTTTAAGATTGTACCCAAAAATAAATGGAGCATTTTTTCGCTCGCAGAAAATACAATCGGCATTACAACGATTAGTTACATTTACATACAACGAATTTCTGATTTTATAAGTGAAACTTGTTTTCGGAACTTCACCTATACCAAAGAATTTATAAACATTCATACTTGTTATCCTGGCAATATCTTCAACTGTTAAACCGTGAATTTTTGCTAATTCAGCTGCAATTAAATTAATGTAAGCCGGTTCGTTTCGTTTGCCTCTGTGTGGGATGGGAGTCATAAACGGAGCATCCGTTTCTAAAAGTAAATGTTCTAACGGTACTTTTGCGGCTAATGATCGCATACTTTCTAATTTTTTAAAGGTAATATTCCCCGTAAAAGAAATAAAATGTCCATTTTTCACATATTCACTTATATGATCTTCATTTGCACTGAAACAATGTAATTGAGCCTTTAAACCATGCTTTGAATATTCACTGATTATATTTAGTACATCATCATCAGAGTCTCTATTGTGTACAATAACAGGTTTGCCTAATTCAATTGCAAGTTCAATCTGATCCCTGAAAGCCTTAATTTGCATCTCTTTGGGAGAAAAATCATAATAGTAATCAAGCCCTATTTCGCCAACTGCAACAATTTTATTATTTGACAGGATTTTATCTTTAAAGAAGTTAAGATATTCAGATTTCCACTCGCGTGAGTCGCTGTCTCTTATACACATCTCCGAG
>JACSRR010000425.1 GCA_014879635.1 Ignavibacteriaceae bacterium
CTTGAATTACAGACGAAAGACCTGATGAAGTTTCATTAGACAGCATTGAGGAACTATAATGTCTTTTGAGTTACTTTCTGAACCAATACGGAAATTCATTCGGGATAAAGGATGGGAGCAATTACGCCCAATACAAACCGCAGCTATTGTCAAAATTTTGGCATCAGACGACAATTTTATTCTAGCATCAAGGACTGCATCAGGGAAAACAGAGGCTGCTTTTTTACCAATTCTTTCAAAAGTAAATTTTAAACAATCGGGTGTTCAAATACTCTACATCTCACCTTTAATCGCCTTAATCAACGATCAGTTTTATCGCATAGAAAAACTCTGCAAAAATCTTGATATCACAGTTACCAAGTGGCATGGAGAAGCTAATAAAACTCTTAAAGACAGATTGATCAAACAGCCAAACGGAATTGTTTTAATTACCCCTGAATCATTGGAAGCAATGTTTGTAAACAAACCTTTTAATATCAAGCAATTGTTTTCAAACCTAAAATATATTGTAGTTGATGAGATACACTCCTTTATTGGTACTGATAGAGGAATTCAACTAAAATCAATCATATCAAGACTTCAAAAGATAAATTCAAAAACGTTTAGTATAGTAGGGTTATCGGCTACAATTGGCGATTACAATGAGGCAAAGAAGTTTACAGGTAATGAACTGAAAACAAAAGTTTTATTAGATAGAACGGCAAAGGAAATTAATGTTGTTTTTCGTTATTTCGAAAATCACGGTTCTGAATTGCCATTAGAATTGTTAAAAGATCTATATATTGAGACTAAAGATAACAAAGTTCTAATTTTCCCTAATAATAGAGGTCGAGCAGAAGAAGTTGCAGTAAAGCTCAATAAGATCTCAAGCCGTGTAAAAGGTCATTTAAATTATTTTTCACATCATTCTTCAGTAGATAGAGAAGTGAGGGAGTATGTTGAATATTTTGCCAAAAATAACCGAAGACAAAACTTTTGCATATCTTGCACATCTACATTAGAATTAGGTATTGATATCGGCACTGTTGATGAAGTTGTGCAAATTGATGCAACTCATAGCATTTCCTCATTAATTCAAAGAGTAGGAAGAAGCGGCAGAAAGGAGGGCGAAAGCAGTAACCTATATTTATATGCAACTACTAAATGGAATTTACTTCAATCTATTGCTTGTTGGCTACTATACACAGATGGCTTCATTGAACCTCCGCAGAAAAACGAAAAACCATATGATATTTTACTTCACCAGGCGTTATCAATAACCAAAGGGCATTCAGGGATTTTACTGACCGAACTAGTAAAACAATTAAAAGAAAATGCAGCATTTAATCAAATTGAAGTATCTGAAATAGAGCAAATTTTAAATCATCTGATTGGAATTGACCTTTTAGAAAAATTGCGGTCAGAAGTTATTATCGGTATTGAAGGAGAAAAAATAGTAAATAGTCGGGATTTCTACAGCGTATTTAAGACAGAGGAGAACTTCAAAGTAGTGCATTCAGGTAATACCGTGGGTGAAATTCCTTTTTCTCCGCAAATTATTGAAAATGAAAATAT
>JACSRR010000053.1 GCA_014879635.1 Ignavibacteriaceae bacterium
TCCGTCGTCGGCAGCGTCAGATGTGTATAAGAGACAGCAAGATATTTTACTCCTGAATAATTATAGAATCTATCCAATGAAGCATTTAGATTTAACAGTTTTTCACTATTGTAATATATTAATGCCGGATTGGAAGTATATATTTGTTGAATGATTGTTTTATTGCTACTGATCGTTCTCGATAAAAATAGCTTTTTTAAGAATTCACTTTTTTTAAGGTAGCTTAAAATATCTCTATCGTTATAAACTGCACTTTCGTGAATTAGAATCTCATTCTTTTTTTTTATTTCAAATTCATAAGAAAGTTTAAATCCGTTGGTTTCATTTTCAGCTAAATCAAAGCAGTAATAATAACCTTGAGGCAACTTACCTTCCGTAAAAAGAAGATAATCCCTTTCACCTCTAATTGAGTCAAAGTAGTTTGCGAGTTCTGTAATCATAATTTCTCCTGAAAAGTTGATGCCATACCAAAGCCCATCGAATTTTTATTTCCGAAACCGGCTTCGTAACCTATTTCGATTAAACGGGGGTCGCCTTCAATGTAAAAGGGAGCAACTATGCCAATCACATCGTTAGCACCGGTGCCGTGAGGATCAAGCGTAATTTTTTTTGTAACGCGGTCTCTTTTGTTAATGTAATCCCAATCCCACCGGAATTTTACTTCAGCCTTGCCGGTTAAATCTTCATTGTAAAAAAGTTGGTATTTATTTATGAGATTTTGATTGAGAATGCGGTTTGCTTCCTCTTCATCTTCGGGTCTGAGGAAGTAAGTTTGTAGTCTGCCTCTTAATTCGATTGGTTTCGAAATCACTAACGGCGAGATAAGTTTGAATTTCATTTTCGAAGAGAATTCGGGCGGAGGAAGGTTTTCGGTATTTACGATGTCGAAGTGAGCGTATTGATGTTCGCTTCCTAATCTTATGTAGCTTTGCCAAACGGAACCGACAAAGAAGTTTTTGATAAAATCATCTACATTTGGCGAAGAGATAAAAAGCTCTGCATCCCTGCTAATAAACCGGAATTTGTTATCGATGGGAGCAACTTTTCTAAACATCATCGAAAATGTAAAGAGCTTATAAGTTTTACCGCTTAAAAGTTGGTAACCCTTATCATGTAAGAATTTTGAGAATTCAGGCGAGCCGAATCCCAACAGTTTGTAGATTGCCGCACTTAATTGATAGTAAAAGTTTGCGGCAATGTAATTTGAGTTTGTTTTTAGATTGAATTTGAGACGCATTCCCATGCCAATTTTTTAATTAATAGTGTAAAATTACTAAAAATATTTTATAATAAAAAAAAGTTCAAGGTGCGGGGTTCGAAGTTCGGGGTTCGAGGTTCGAAGTTCGGAGTTCGAAGTTCGGAGTGCGGGGTTAAAAAATGTTCTTAGTTCTTAGTTCGTAGTTCTTGGTTTTTATTCCCTAGTGTGTCAGGACTCCGGTCGAATTACGAGAGAATTATGGCTTTCTGAGCTTTGTCGAAGAATGCCATATTGTTTACGGGAAATTATGCTCGCCACAGG
>JACSRR010000278.1 GCA_014879635.1 Ignavibacteriaceae bacterium
GTGAAATCAAAACATTGCAGGGTAGAGTGATTGACAATTTGCCTTATAAAAACATAAACTTATTGTAATTTCTTATGTCGAAAGACACAGAAAGCCCATAAAGGGAATTTTATTTATTTATTCAATTATTATGAATAAAGCAGAATTAATTGCATACGTTGCAAATAAGACAGGTATGACTAAGAAGGACGTAAATGCATCATTAGATGCTATCGTTGACGCAGTTGTAGCAACTGTAAAATCAGGAAAACCTGTAACATTAACTAACTTTGGTACTTTTGTTTCTGTAAGAAGAAAGGAAAGTATGAAAAGAAATCCTAAGACAGGTGAACCAGTAAAGGTAAAAGCAAAAAATGTTCCAAGATTCAGACCTGGAAAGCACTTCAGAGAAGTTGTTGCAAAATAAGTAATAAATTTCTTTTTAGCGTTAAACCCTACGAAAGTAGGGTTTTTTTTGTGGGTAGAGTGCTAATTGCTTTGGCGAATGTCATCAATTTTTATGAAAAAACTTTCTTTTCCATTCCATACATTCTTTTCTATCGTTCCAGCAATATCGATATTCTTTGCAAAATCAATTACATTAATATATTCAGTATTGTTAAATGCAAGGGCTTCTATATCGGTGTTTTTGGACTGAAATATCAATTTTAAATGATTATTATCTTTCCCGAATACCTTGACTTTTTCCGGGGTAATATCAAGGAAGCAAATGACTGGTTTCTTATTCGCCATTCCAAAAGGGGAGAGGGAATTAAGTTTTTCATACGTGATACTATTAACGTCTTCAAGTGTTCCAATTCCATCAATTTTAAGCTTCTTCACCAAATTTACTTTTTCTAATGCTGCACTTGCGGATAGTTTTAATGACTGTACTAATTGTTCCAAATTTGATGCCTCGAAACTGAGTCCTGCTGCTTGTGCATGGCCACCATGAGTTAATAGAAGAGCAGAGTGGTTAGAAAGCGCATTTGCAATATGAAATTCTTCAATACTTCGAGCTGAAGCTTTGAATCTTTCGTTTTTATGCGAAGCTACAATTACAGGTCTATGATATTTTTCAGTTAGTTTTCCTGCAATTAGGCCAATAATTCCTTCCGGCCAGTCTTCGCCATACACAAAAAATAGGTGATCGTCTATTTGATTGTTTATTTGTAATTCTGCAATTTCAATAAATTTTTGAGTGAGCTGCTGCCTTTCAAGGTTTAATGAGTCTAGCTTAGAGCTCATTTTTTGAGCAAACCGCGTGTCGAGTGTAGTTAGTAGCCTTACGGCATCCATTGCGTCTTCTAGACGTCCTGTGGCGTTAATTCTAGGGCCAATAATAAACCCTAGGTGATAAGTATCAATCTCCTGAATTTTTAAATTTAATAGTTTTGAAAGAGATTTTATTCCAAGATTATTTGTATTCCTTAATTCATTCAAACCCAATTTTAAAAGAGTTCTATTTTCATCAACTAAGGGCATTACATCGCAAACGGTTCCAATTGCTACAAGGTCTAGGTATTTATCTACATTAATATTAAGGTTTAAAATTTCATTTATTCCACTACATACTTTCCATGCAACAGCAGCACCACATAGTTCATGAAAAGGGTAGGAGCCTAGACGTGGATGACATACAGCTTTAGCCGAAGCTGATATTAAGTATTCACCGCTGATTTTGCCTCCCTTAACTTCAGATATTTTAGGTAATATTGTATGGTGGTCAGTAATAATAAAATCTACTTTGTCACTGTATTTATTAACCAGTTCATTGTCCTTAACCCCACAATCGACAGTGATAATTAATTCTGCTCCATCATTAAGTAATTTATTAATTGACTCTTCGCTTAATCCGTATCCTTCTGTGAATCTGGATGGAATATAGGGCAGTGCATTCAGTCCCATATCTCGATAAAGGAATTGCCACATTATAGAGGTGGCTGTAATTCCATCCACATCAAAATCTCCATGAATATATATTTTTTTCTTAGTTCCAATATACTTCTTTATTGTTTCTGCTGCTTTTTCAACATTATGTAGTAGAAGAGGGGAGTGTAAATTCTTTTTTGATGGTTTAAAAAATTCAATGTTATCCTGTTCGATGCCTCTGGTTTTGTATATCCATTCAACTAAAGGCGTATTTATTTGTTGGGGTATTATCCATTCCATAGGAAAGAGAATATCATATTTTTTCTACAGAATTATTACAACGACTGGTTCAGATCTCTTTCGTCTTTATCTAGCCACTTCAAGAAAAGTTTTAATCCTAAGTAGAGGAGTGCCAGAACAATAATCACTGAAATAATTATTACAAAAATATTCAAAATTGTATTTTGTGTTTTTGATTGCGAATATGCATCAGTAATAGGTAAAACTTCCCCTTCTACGTTAGAAGCATAATTCTTTCTTACAGTAGCTATATAAGTGCTCTCAGCTAAAAAAGCTTCTGCTTTTCCGAATAATTCATTAACTGCGGAGCCAGTTACTGTTACCTCGATTGGAATAGAGTAGGTCTCTCCTTTTCTAATTGCAATATTTCCTCTCGCGGTTGTACCTTCAATTGTATAGCCTTTTTGCTCCTCAAATACATTCGCACCAGCTGTAGTCCATGTAATTCGCACTCTATCAGAGTCAATATTAGATTTAAGGATCATTTCAAATTTGATCTTTTTTGTAGATGGACTTTGGGTATATTCCTTGAATTCGGCTCTTAATCCGTCAACATCTTGAATTTCAGCTTCTTGTGATTGTGTGGTTAAATCTTGTGCGGATGTTATTAGGGGGAAGAAGCTTAATGCGAGTAGAGTGCCTAGTGTTAACGATTTTATTGTTTTGTTATTTATTTTTTTCACGTGAACGTATACCGGTATACGAATTTATATTAAATATTTTACTATATTTGATTTTCTCATTAAAGCATTCTTATTACCAGCATCGGTGTTATATTCCCATCGTCGTCCTGCCCTTGTGGATTCCCTTTTAAAATTTGCATTAAATCTGCTTCTGAGAATTGGTGACTAACACCTTCGCTGCACCCTATAATATTGTTGTCAATATTGTTACCATCCACAATCGCCACAGGAAAAGAAAATCTCGATTCTAGATCCTGTGCAATTTTGTCGGCGTTTTTAGGTGGCAAAAATGCGTACTCGTTAAAAGGTTTCATTGCCGTAGGGATAAAACCGTCAATTGCATTGATGTTATGTCCTGCAATTCTGTAAAAATAGCCTGGTTTACCTATAAGCTTCATTAAGGTTCCGCCGATAAGCGCAAGTATCATCCTTGGGTAACCTACCATATTAATTGCAACTTGCATTTTTTCTGGAAGAGAGTACCCATAATCATTTGGCCATTTTTTTACGAATTTAACAATTAAACGTGCTAATGGCGAAATTTTCACTTCTGACCTGTGAACAACAAACTTTTGTGAGATACTAATAATTTTTGAAGATATGCACAAAAAGTCTCCATCTTTAACGTATGGCTTTGCGTATTTTTCGATAAAATCATTTAGATTGTCTCCTATATTAACAATTGGGGTTTCGATTGGATATCTTGCATATTCCCTTCCTTTATATTCCATTACCAATTGTCGTCCTACATTTGCTTCCGATTTTATACCAAAACTACTCATGTTTCTTTCTTAAAACTTAATATCTTATTTTAATCTATAGGAGTGAAATTTAAAATTACGAATATCACTTTACTTTACAAAAAAGATATAAGTAATTAGTATGTATTGTATTAGGATTTTAATATTGAATTGTGTCCCCTAAAAAAACTATAAAATATTCTCAAAGTACACTTGCTATAGCAATTATGCTCGTTGTTATATTAATTAGTAGTGCATCTATAACAATGTTAAATCCAATAGTGGAGCAGAGTAGCTCAAATCTAACCTCAGGGAACGTTGCTGGTATATCGACAGATACTGGCGAACTTGTTCCACTGCAATTAAATGTAAGTGAATTTAGAACACCAACGTTAAATGTATCAAAACAAGTAGGTGAACAAAATGAGTTAGGGAATATTATTGTTAGAGGAGCATCTTTGTCCCAGGGAATCTTTGAGCAGCATTTGTTTACTATCTATAATCCTAATAATTTTGAGGCAAAATCTAAAGTTCAGTTCTTTATGCCTCAAAACCTTAAAGGTAAAATGAAAATTTATTTACAAGATAGTAAGGATTCCTTGATTATGTATACTCAAGAAGAATCATATGGTGCCAAAACAATAACATTGCCATCTTTATCCGAAAGAAGTTTTAAGGTACATATCGAAACTATTGAAAATATAGACTCTCCATTTGAATTGGTATTTGTCTTAACTGCAAACCCATAACGCGGTATACCTTTACAGTATGCGCATATTTATCATATTATTTGGTGTTACTGTTTATTTACATTAATTGTAATGTTTTTGTTAATAAACTTTTATAAAGTAAAGATATTATATATAAACTTTTTAATATGGCTAAAACAGCAACTAAAGAAACAAATACGGAACCAGCAGTAAATAATAAAGCTGATGCAATTAAGATGGCCATGCAACAGATAACCAAGCAGTTTGGTGAAGGCTCTATAATGACCCTTGCTGAGGAGAAAGTAAAAAAGTATGATTCAATTTCTACAGGTGCAATAGGTTTAGATATCGCTCTTGGAGTGGGAGGAGTTCCTAAGGGAAGAATCATTGAAATATATGGACCAGAGTCTTCAGGTAAAACTACCCTTGCAATGCATATGATTGCAGAAGCTCAGAAAGCAGGTGGAACAGCAGCGCTAATTGACGCCGAACATGCATTTGATCCAGAATATGCAAAAAATATTGGAATAGATACAGATAGTCTTTTAGTTTCACAGCCTGATTATGGTGAGCAAGCACTTGAAATCCTTGAGACATTACTAAGATCTGGGGCATTAAACATCATTGTAGTTGACTCAGTAGCTGCATTAACTCCAAAAGCTGAAATAGATGGGGAAATGGGAGATTCCCACATGGGTTTGCAAGCTAGATTAATGAGTCAGGCATTAAGAAAGATTACTGGTATAGCAAACAAAACTAATACTGTTGTAATTTTCCTAAACCAATTGAGAATGAAAATTGGAGTTATGTTCGGGAATCCAGAAACTACTACAGGTGGTAATGCATTAAAGTTCTATGCATCGGTTAGAATGGATATCAGAGCTAAGGAAAAAATTACCAAAGGAGAAGATATTGTAGGTAATTTAGTGAGGGTTAAAGTGGTTAAAAATAAAGTAGCACCACCGTTTAAGGAAACTGAATTTGAAATAAGATATGGTGAGGGTATTGATAAGATTTCAAGTCTTGTTGATTCAGCTGTAAAATATGGCGTTATTGAAAAAGCTGGTGCATGGTTTAAAAGAAACGGAGAGAATCTTGGTCAGGGGAAAGAAGGTTTGAAAGAACTTTTAAAAAATGATAAGAAACTTCTAAAAGAAGTTTGGGACGAAGTTAGAAAGGCAGCAGGTTTAAGCTGAAATGAATATAACTAGGACTGTAAATTTTCTTGAAAATTTAGGATTGAATAATAATAAAATTTGGTTTGAAAATAACAGAACAGAATACAATTTATTAAGAGAAGATTTTTATAAACTTCTTGATGATATAAAATTCAGTTCTATATCTTTTGATAAGGTTTTTGAAAGTTATAACGCTAGAAAGGCAGCATATCGTATAAATCGAGACGTACGATTTTCCAAAAACAAAACTCCTTATAAAACTGAATTTGGTGCGTTATTTGCAGCAAACAAACAGGAAAAGGAAAATGGGTACTATTTTCACATAGATAATAAAGGATTCTTGCATATAGGCGGAGGGGCGTACTTGCCCGAGAAAGAGCAACTCTCGGCAATCAAGAAAAAAATTATAGAAGACACAGAAACTTTTTTAGAAATTATTTATAATAGGGAGTTCGATCAAGTTTACGGAGGATTAAGTAGGGAATTCGAATATAAAAGAATCCCATCTGAGTACAGTAATAACTATGAACTAGTGGAATATCTGAAATTAAAAGGTTTTTTTGCCTATACAAGCTTCCCAATAAGTAAGTATAAAAATCAAAATCTAGCTGACTTTATAACTGACAAGTTTAGAATTGTTAGTCCTCTTGTAAAATATCTAAGAGAAGTTGTATAAATACTTGACTTAGATGTGAAGAATAATGTTTAATTAATTTACACTAAAGTAAAACTAATACAGTATGAACAATAACGGACTAAAATCTCTTGAACACCTTTTTATATCAAAAGTAAGAATAAAAACACTAAAATACTTTGTAATGAATCCAGGTATAACTATCCATTTAAGAGGTGCAGTTAGAGAGTTTGAGGAAGAAATAAACGCTGTAAGAAGAGAGTTGAACCGTTTAGAGGAAACGAAGTTTATTATCTGTGAGAATAAAGGCAATAGGAAATACTTTCGAGCAAATGTTGAGCATGTTTTTTTTAATGATATTGCCTCAATGTTTCATAAGGTCTACGGTCTAGGAGGTGAAATTATTTCAAGTAGTAAAAAAATTGGAGAGGTAGAGTACGCCTTTTTAACTCCTACATTTACAAAAGGTACTCCGGTTGAAGGTCCACACATAGATTTGGTAGTAGTAGGAGACATTGACTTAGAGATGATTGAAGAAATGACCAAGAAATACCAAAGTCCATTTGGAAGAGAAATTCATTATATGGTTTTACGTTCAAACGAGTTTGCATTAAGAAAACGAAGAAAAGATCAAATGATTGTAGACTTATTAAGCCAAGACAATACTCTTTTAATAGGTAATTACGAAAATTTAGTCAAATGACAAAAAAAACAATTCAAATTGTCGGACCATACTTTACCAATTATAGTCTTGCTAAGGTAAACAGGAATTTAGCAATCGCTTTGGACAAATTAAACGAAGATCTTAGTGTTTTTCTATACTGCGATAAAGACAAAATTGATTGGTTACCTACCGAATCGGAACTCGATAAAATTCCACAAATAAAATATTTAGTGAAATTCGAACCCGTTCATACTGATATTGCAATTTACAATAATTTCCCTAAATCCATGACAAATCTGCACGGGCTAAAAGACCTAAATGCAGAAGTTAAATTAATGTATACAGCTTGGGAAGATAACACTTATCCGGAATTATGGGTAAATGAGATTAATGAAAATTTAAATGCTGTAATGGTTGCATCTAAATTTGTTAAAGAAACTCTATTGAATTCTGGAGTGAAAGTCCCAATATATGTAGTCTCAAATGCCCTGGATGAATCAATCATTGAAGTTCTGCAATCAAATGATAAATACGAAATTAAAACAAGAAAGGAATTCAAGTTTTTACATATAAGTACTGCTAAACAAAGGAAAGGTGTAGATGTTTTACTCAAATCATATTTCGAAGAATTCACAGATAAAGATAATTGTACTCTTGTGATCAAAAGTTTCCCTGGACCAGATAATATTGTTGATCAGTTAATACAGGAACTTAAGACTGAAAATTCTCCAGAAGTAATCCATATTAATTCTGCAGATTTTACTGACGAACAAATTGGAGAACTAAATAAATCCTGTAACTGTGTGGTTTATCCAACACGAGGTGAGGGATTTGGATTGCCAATTTTAGAAGCTATGCATTTAGGCATCCCTGTAATAACAACCGGTTATAGTGGTCAGATGGACTTTTGTAACTATGAAAATTCATTCCTGCTGGATTATAAACTTGAAATTTCAACCAAAAATGAAATTGTAAATTTAAACTCTTACTGGGCAGAGCCTGATGTAAATCAACTTAAAAAATATATGAGAGAAGTTTACACAACCGTAACTGAGGGCTCAAAGGAATCAAAGGATGCTTTAGACGAAAGAATTAACAATGCAAGGAAAACTTCAGAAAGCTTTACATGGAAAATTTCAGCAAAAAAAACTTTAGATCTTATCAATAAAATTAGTTCTGTAAAATCATTTAAAGATGTAAATGCAGCGGTATTAACATTTGTAAATGACCAGACCGGAATCAACTTTTATTCAAAGGGAATATTTGCCAATATAGAATCTTTGTTCGCTAAATTTTTCTATCTTGCTAACTCAGATGTGGCCGATAGAATTCAGAAAGATGAAAAGAATGTAGTCCGCAACTGGGAAACAGGGGAGAGCAGTTTTGAAAAAATAATTGAATTTTTAAAGAGAGAAAATATAACCTTGCTTCATATTCAATATCATCCAGGTGCATTCTCACCGGAAAATTTAAATTTCTTTTTGGAAAAACTAAATGAGCTAAATATTAAAGTCTATGTAACATTGCATTCCGTTAGATCAACAAATTTTGATATAGTGAAGTCTTGTAAGAATTTAAAATATTGTGAAAAAATAATTCTGCATAATCAGGCTGACTATGAGTATGCTCATAGTGTTTATGATAATTGTTTGTTAATGAGAATTCCAAGAACAGAATTCAAAATGAGGAATAAAGAGAGTATCAGGAATGTTCTGGGATTAACCCAATATTACCCAATTATTTCAACTCATGGTTTATTAAACACCAACAAAGGTGTTGAAAATATCATAGACGCGATAAAAATCCTAAAAGAGAAATATCCTAATATTCTATTTTTAGCATTAAGTGCTGTTTCTCCTAACAACATACTTGCAGGATCTCTGTATGAAAGTTTGATCAATAAAATAAGTAATGAAAATTTGCAGGATAATGTGCTCATAGTTAAAGATTTCTTAGATAAAAATATTATAGAAATACTTTTAGAATCTGTTGATATTAATGTACTTGCTTACATTGATACAGCTGGTGAATCAGCCAGTGCTGCTGTGGAAAAAACTCTTGCATCTATGAATCCTACAATTGTTACCGACATAAAAGCATTTGAAGAACTGAATAAAGAGGTTTTAAAAATTAGCGATAACTCCCCCCAGTCAATTGTTTCTGCTGTGCATCATTTGCTAAATGATAAAAATTTAGTACGTGAAATTGTAAATGCAGCCCTTCTCAATATAGAGGAGAGTAGTTATGTTAATCGAGCGCTTGATACTTTAGCTTTCTATTCCGAATCCGTAATTTGAATCTAATTTATTGATTTGTACTTCAGAATCTTTGACGGTATCAATTGAATTGATAATTCCTAATGCAATAAAGGTAGCTAGAATTGAACTTCCACCATAACTTATAAGCGGTAAAGGTACACCGGTAATTGGTGTGAGTCCCAAGTTCATTGCAATATGTTGTGCACTATTAAAAAATATTAATGCAATGGTCCCAATACATAGAAGTTTGTAAAAAGTATTTTTAGTTCTGTAATAGACCCTGAATATATGGATAAATAGTAAAAAGTATAGAGCTATAATCAACATACTTCCTGCAAAACCAAATTGTTCAGAAAAACCTGCAAAGGCGAAGTCAGTGTAGGCAAATGGTAATAATCGAGAATTGACTATATTCCCATTCAAAAACCCTTTCCCAAAAACTCTACCTGAACCTACTGCTAATATTGACATTTGACGATTAAAATCTTCATTCTGATAAAGTTCCTCACTATTGTTTGTTCCTAGAAAGGTTTCTATTCTCTGTTTTTGATAACTCTCTAAAACATTATTATAGAAATAGTGTGCTAAAGGACTAATTAACATTCCAAGAAAAAAGAAAAGGTACAAAAGATATAAATTGAATTTAAAATTTTTTATCAAAAAGAAAAGAA
>JACSRR010000186.1 GCA_014879635.1 Ignavibacteriaceae bacterium
AGATGTGTATAAGAGACAGCTTGTAATTCCTTCTATAGATATTCATCACGGACAAACGGTAAGAGTTGTTCAAGGGATTCCTGAACTTGCCTTTCCGGGGTATAGTAATGACCCTTTAGAAATGGCATTATTGTGGCGAACCGAAAATGCGAAGTTCTTACATATTGTTGATTTTGACGCTGCATTTTCTACCGGATTTTCAAATCTTCATATTATTGAAGAAATTTGCAGTAATCTTATTATTCCGGTTGAATATTCGGGTGGAATCAGAACCCTAGAAGATGCCGAAAATATTTTTTCGCTTGGTGTGAGCAGAATTGCTTTAGCAACTCTTGTTTATGATAATTTTGATGAGTTTGTAAAAATTATTGACAAACTTACCCCCTCAAAAGTGGTTGTTTGTATTGATTCAGTTGATGGTGAAGTTGTTGTTAGAGGTAGAAAAGAAAGAACCGGTTTGAGTGTTGAAAAGTATCTTGATAAAATTATTCCTACCGGTGTTCAAAGATATATTGTTACCGATGTTCAAAGAAACGGATTAATGACTGGACCAAATATTGAATTGTGCTTAGCTGTTGCAAAACAAACAGGTAAAAAAGTGACTCTTTCAGGGGGAATTGCAAATAAAGATGAATTATTAGAAGTTCAGAAATATTTGGATCAAGGAATTGATTCAGTAATTATTGGTAGAGCTCTCTACGAAAACAGGTTTCCTTGTCAAAAACTGTGGCGTATATCCGAAACTCCATGGAGTTGATAATTTTTTATTTAGGAGGTAAACATGATTGAATTCAAAAAAATTTTGGTTCCGGTCGATTTCTCTAATTATTCTAGAAATGCCATAAAATTTTCTGTAGAATTCGCAATTAAAAATAATGCTCATATTCTAATGTTATATGTCATTGAACCAATAATTTACCCGGCTGATTTGAGCATAGGGCAAATTGCTTTACCTTCGGTAAATCTTGATTTGGATCAAACCGCTAAATCAGAATTGGAAAAATTAGCTCAAAGCGAGATTGGTGATGCGGTTCAAACCACTTGCATTATCAAGTATGGAAAACCCTTTTTAGAGATAATTGAAACAGCAAGAGATGAGGATGCTGATTTAATTATTATTTCAAGTCACGGAAGGTCAGGCGTTGAACATATTTTATTTGGCAGTACAGCAGATAAAGTAGTTAGAAAATCTCCCTGCCCTGTTCTAACCATCAGAGAACCGTTAAAAGGTTTTAATTATAAAGATGTGTATCACGGGTAATAATTTTAGTTTTCACGCTTAACAACAAATTCTACTAAACTTTCGAGAGCTACTTTTGATTCTGATTCAGGAAATACTTGAATAGATTCTTTGGCTCGTTCTGATAGTTGCTCTGCTTTTTCCTGAGCCATTTTAATTCCGTTGTTACGCTCAATAAATTCGATGATAAATCTTACATCTTTATCGTTACTTCCTTTTTTGATCATTTTCCTAATAGAATCAGATTCTTTTTTATCTACATTCTGAAGTGCATAAATTAAAGGGAGAGTAATCTTTTTCTCTTTTATATCGCCGCCAATAGGCTTGCCAAACAGTTTAGAATTACCTTCAAAGTCTAAAATATCGTCAATAATCTGAAAAGCTAATCCTAAAGAATTACCATAACTCCTTAAAGCGTCAATATATTGGGTGTTATCGGTAACGCTTAAGCCACCTACAACACAACATGTTTCTATTAAAGAAGCTGTTTTATCCGAAATTACTTTAAAGTATGTTTCTTCATCCATATCAAGTTTACGGGTCTTCTTTGATTGAAGCAACTCCCCTTCTGACATTCTTTTTACCGTTTGTGAAACCGTTTCTAAAAAATCAAAATCTTTGGAAGTAACCGAAAGTAATAGCCCCTTTGAAAGTAAATAGTCACCGACTAAAACAGCAACTTTATTGTTCCAAATTTTATTTATAGAAGGAAAACCCCTCCTTTTATCGGCTTCGTCAACAACATCGTCATGTACTAAAGTAGCAGTGTGTAGAAGTTCAACTAAAACAGCGCCTCTGTAAGTTCTATCATTAATTTCACCGGCTATTTTTGATGATAGTAAAACAATGAGAGGTCTAATCTTCTTCCCCTTCTGCTTTAAAATAAATCTCAATACTAAATCAAGTAACGGAACATTAGAGCGCATAGAGTTCTTAAACCTTACGGCAAACTCTTTATTTTCTGATGCTACCGGTTTAAGCACTTCATTTAATACCGGAATATTTAACTTTTCTTTACTACCCATTTGGATATAGCGATACTGATTTCATATAATATAAAAAGCGGTACTGATAAAATTAATTGTGATACCGGATCTGTACCCGGTGAAAGCAATGCGGCTAAAATTAATAAAGCCACAATTGAGTGTCTGCGATACTTCTTTAAAAATTCCGGAGTTAATAAACCAAGTTTAGTTAAAAATAGTGATATCATTGGTAATTCAAAAACCACACCGCTGAATATCATAGTACTTAAAATTAAATTCATATACTCGTCAATTGCAATTTGGTTTACAATATCGGGTGTTCCAAAACCGAGTGCAAATTTTAATGTCATCGGTAACATTATAAAATAAGCAAACCCAACACCTAAAAGAAAACAAAGTGAAGAAAAAAATACAATTCTTGTTACAATTTTTCTTTCTTTTTTCAATAAGGCGGGATAAATAAATTGCCAGAAATGGTAAAATATATAGGGAATAGCAACAATTATTCCAAGAATGATACTTACTTCAATATACAAAAAGACTTGTCCGAAAGGCTTCAAGTTTTGAAGATGCAAACCCACAGTTTTAGCGGGTTTGATCAAAACCCAATCAATTATATAAGAAGAAAAAGCGAAACAAACTGCAATTATTGGAACCAGTCCGATTAATATTTTTATTAACCGCTGTCTTAACTCTTCGAGATGATCTAAAAAGCTCATCTCTACATCTGAATTTTCCTCTACATCTAAGTTATCTTCTAATTCCGGATTCACTTATCTGATTTAAATAGTGGGAAATTAGAACAAAAACTTCTGACAGCCAATCTAATTTCCTCTAATTTACTCTCATTATCGTGATTTTTTAATGCGTCATCAATAAAACCGGCAATAACGATCATATCATTTTCGTTCATACCTCGAGTAGTTGATGCTGGAGTTCCAATTCGAATTCCGCTTGTTACAAAAGGACTTTTAGTATCAAAAGGCACCATATTCTTATTTACGGTAATACCGGCTTTTCCCAAAGAAAGTTCGGCTGCTTTCCCGGTAATATCTCTATTTGAGAGATCAACCAACATTAAGTGATTATCGGTACCCCCCGAAATAATGTTTAACCCTCTTTTAGTGAGTTCAGAGGCTAATGTTTTTGAGTTTTTGATAACTCTATCAACATAAATTTCAAAAGAATCGTCTAAAGCTTCTCCAAATGCAACGGCTTTAGCCATAATTATGTGCATTAAAGGTCCGCCTTGAATTCCCGGCATAACATTTGTATCAATAAGTTCAGACATCATTTTGAGTCTGCCGCTTTTTGGTGCAGTAATCCCGAATGGATTTTCAAAGTCTTTACCCATTAATATCACTCCCCCTCTCGGACCCCTTAGAGTTTTATGAGTAGTAGAAGTTACAAAATGGCAATGACCAATGGGTGAATTTAATTTAGATTTTGCAATTAAACCAGCAGGATGAGCCATATCGCAGAGCAAAAATGCGCCCACTTTATCAGCAATTTCTCTTAAAGTTTTGTAATCCCAATCTCTGGAATATGCACTGCCTCCGGCAATAATCATTTTTGGTTTTTCAGCAAGGGCAAGCTCTTCAATCTTATTATAGTCTAATAATCCCGTTTCTTTGCTCAATTCATACGGAACAGCTCTGTAAAGTTTTCCGGAGAAATTAACAGGCGAACCATGAGTTAAATGCCCGCCGTGAGCTAAACTTAAACCAAGAAATGTATCTCCGGGATTCATAACAGTCATAAAAACTGCCATATTGGCTTGTGAGCCTGAGTGAGGCTGTACATTTGCATATTCGGCTTTATACAAAGATTTTAATCTTTCTAAAGCTGCATTTTCTGCTAAATCTACATATTCACACCCGCCATAATACCTTTTACCCGGGTATCCCTCTGCGTATTTGTTAGTCAAAATAGAACCCGCAGCTTCTAAAACTGCGGGACTGACAAAATTTTCGGATGCAATAAGTTCTAATTTATGAGTTTGTCTATCTAACTCTTTTAATAAAACATCATAAATTAACGGATCGGCATTTTGTAATACTAAATTCGAATAATTCATTAAAACTCTCCTTATGGAACCGTTATACTTCCGCCAATCCAATCAAAACAAGGACCGGTAAGCGGAATCACTGTTCCGGATGAATATTGTTTAAAGAAGTATTCTTCTTTAGTCGGAATTGAACCGCTAAGTGCAGCAATCCTTTCTTTGGCTTGTGTTAAATTAGGGTCAAGTTGTAAAGCTCTTTGATAAGTATTTTGAGCGTACAAATAAACACATTTAGTTATAAAATCAAAAGCACAATTTCTAGCTGATTGCTCATATAACAATCCTTCATAGAAAATTGGAAGTGCCCAATTACCACCTACTTGAGAAGCTTTTCTAAACTCGGTTCTAGCAGCAGGAAGCATATTTTTATCTTTGTAACCAATACCTAAATTTAGATAATGTTCTTTTTTATCAGGTTCCAATTCTATAAGTTTTTTGTAAGCCGTCATAGCATTATCAACTTCGCCTAATCTGTTATAGCAGGTAGCTAATTGATTCCAGTAATTAATAGTTTCAGGAGATTTTTCAACTAAAAACTCGAGAACATCTTTTGCTTTTACCCAATCGTTATTTCTTAACAATAAAGAGCAATAAGACCAAGCTTTTTGAAGATTCTCTTTATCAAATTCCCAATTTTTTCTTCTGATTTCAATTAATTCTTCAACATCATCAACTAAACTCTCAAGCTGTTGTGTCCAGCTCGGATTTTGAGGTTCCATTTCACTTAAATAAGTGTACATATCTAAGGCTTTTTCTTTATACTCCGGTTCATCGGTCATTCTGGCTCTATAAAGTTGCCCCAATCTGTTGTAATAAAAATACGAGAGTGAAGAATCAACTGCAATTGCTGTTTCCCAAGCTTTAATCAACTCATCAACTTCAGTAGTTTTCCAGTAATCTTTGACAAACGCAAGTTTAAACCGGTAATATTTAGTATTTGGCTCGTCAAATTTTAAGCCTAAATTGTAAATGTATATTATAGTGTCAGGAATCCATGCTTTTTCTTCAGCAGATAAACCTGAAGAATCATGAAACCATGTCAAAATATCATCCATTTTGCTTACCATCCATTTTGTAACGGCGTTAGCAGTATCCATATTCATAACTCTCCAACCATAAGGAAGGGCGCTGTTATAATCTTTATTTTTATGATATTCCGAAAATAGACTGTATAAAAGTCTTACACTATCAACCTGTGATCCGGTATAAGAATTCTTAGCAATTGTGGGAAAAATTAATCCCGAAAGTATCACAATTGTCAATATTAATGATTTTAGTTTCATGACTGAACCTTTATTTCTTAAAATTTAAAATCTGTCTGAACGAATAAACCAAAGTTCCCCGATATTTAAGCTTACAACGAATCTGAAATTATGTTCCGAAATCAAATTATTTGAAGTTTTCCCAATTTTCGAATATTTAAGTGCAAAATCTAAGCTGTTTGCCGTAGAAATCAAATAAGAAAATCCAAGACTTATAGATAACTGATTAAGCTCTTCCCCTTTAACCAAGAAAGGGGTCTTTTCATAGCTTATACCAGCTCTGTAAGCATAGAGTTCCCTGTCAGTACCAAATCTCTTTGAAGGTATATACTCTATTCCGGCTGATAATTTCATTGAAGATTGGAAATACGGAAGAGTAATTGAATTTTCTGAATAATTAGCCCAATTCTGGCTCAAAAAATCAGCGTAAACCGATACATTATCGTTTGGTTTATAAGCTACACCAATTAGAAATCTGCCCGGTACATTTACTGTACGGTCTCCGTTAGAAACACTGTCTTCAAATCCACCGGTGCTTTTATAGTAGAGTGAATCACCTGTTAATTTTGCGTCTAAATTCAGAGAGACTCCTATTCTGAAATCTTGCCCTTCCACTAACTCTAATTTTTCTAATAGATTTGGAGTTATAAGACCAAAACTGCCGCTTATTCCCTTAATATTTGATGTATTTACAAGCTCGCCCCCGGCATAATTTGTATTACCGGCTTTAATTTCCGAAATATAATTAAATTGACCGATATAAAAATCTAAGGAGGCTCCTGAAATAAAACCAAAAGGTAAATTAATTGATGAACCTAAAAACAATCTCGAGAGTCCGCCTTCTCCCTCATAATTTAGCTGGTAAGGAATTCCTGTACCTTGATTTGATGGCGGAAAAACACCGTTCTCTGCAAAATTATAACTAACTATACTACTTCTACTCAAACCTAAAGCTACCGTTGCACCATAATCAGTACTTACGGGAAAAGCTAATGAAAAACCTCCAAAATAGCTATTTCCTTTGTAATTTGTTGATGATTCATTTCCGGTAAAAGAAGCAGTAAAATTTTGAGTGAATTCAGCACGGGTCAAATTAATGGTACCCCAAAGTGCCGGGTTAATAGTAGAAATATAATCTCTATCTAAAACGGAAACTCCTAAATCTCCCATACCTGCATTTCTTGCAGAATTGGAGTATTCATTGAGTCCTAATCCATATTTAGAATAAACTGAATTTGGTTGAGACCAAGTAATTGTAAAAGCTGCAAAAATAATTATGATTGTTAATTTCATTTATTTTAATCTCGAATAAGTAATTTTTAATTGTGGTCTTTCAGATATTATGGCATTCGATGATTTAAAGTAAATGGTTTCTAACCCTTCAATCTCTAATCCTGGTTTGAGTAGAATACCTAAAGTGTTTTTCTCCCTGATAATTCTTGTAATTACCGATGTCACATTTCCGTTATATCTTCCGTTAGAGAAAATTAAAGAACCTGTAGGAGAAACATAATCTGTAAGAACCGTATCTGAAACAGCAGTTGAAATTACCGAAGTAATAATTGAATTAAATCCGGAACTTCCTATTACAGTTTTGGTTGAGTCATTTACTAAAGTTAATTCAGCATAGTTTATCAGAGCGTCAGCCGGAATTTTAGAAAGGTCAAAATATAATTTCGTATTGATTGCAATTCCGCTTCTAACTGCAAGTAGGTCAGGCTGTTTATCATAATAACCTTCAATTACATGTGCATCAGAAATTGAATTAAATATTAAAGTTGAATCTCTACCGGTAGTTAAAAATCTTAAAGTGATTTCAATTTGTGGTGCTGTTTGAAGTGTATTTGAATATCCTTGAAAACCGATTATATATGATGTGTTAGCCTGAGGCTCTAAAAATATTCCGTAATTTTTTGCGAGTGAAGTATCAGCCGCATTTTTTACCCAATCTAATACTACTGCATTTGAAATTCCGAAATAATAAAGTGAATCAGGACTTGGTTTTGAAGTTAGAATGTCTTGACTTTTATCTATAGAAGGCATTGAATCTAATCTTACTTTATCCGGCGCCCATTCTGAATTAATTCTATATCCGTTAATATTACTTGATTGAAAAACAACCGAAGTATCACCAAAAGAATAATTTTTTTTGAACATTATTCTATTTGAAACAACCTGAACATCATTACTCTTAATTAGGTTTCTTGTAGATTCATCAAATGCTATATTAAATTCAATCAAAATAGAAGATTTTGTTTCTGAAACTTGACCAAGTAATAAACGGTCAGCCAATCCGGTATTGATCCTCTTTAAAAAACTTTGAGAGTTTTGATTAATTGAGTCAATAGAGGAATCAAATAAAACAACGGTAACCTTTTGATTATCTAATAAATCAAGCCCCGTGTCTGTAGGAGAATCGCTACAAGATTGAAAAATGAATAATATTAAAAAGAAAAAAATGTATTTATAAAAATATTTGTACAAGTTCAATTCACTCCGCATTGATGGGATATAATTTGCACTGCTTCTGAAAAGTCATTTGCAATTTTGAATTTTGATTTATTAATTTTGCTTAAAATTTCTAATTCCTTCTCTAATTTGAGAGAATTTAAAAGTATGGGAAAAACACTAACAGCTAAACCGCTTAAAATATCTGCAGCCGAATCTCCTATAATAAATGAATTAGACAAGTCTATATTATATTTATCGTAAGCTTTTAGTATCATACCCGGTTTTGGTTTTCTACACTCACACCAATTATTATTTGAAAAATCAGGATGGTGTTTACAATAATAAATTTCGTCTAACAATGGTTCATTATCTGAAAGCAATTCGCTTATTCTATTATTTACAGAAACAACCTGCTCTTCGTTTATCAATCCCCTTGCAATACCCGACTGATTTGAAACAACAATCAGCTTAAAATTTAAAACCCTCTTTAAAAAAATTAAACCGTCTTTTACTCCGGATAAAATTTCAACTTTGTTATGGTCACCTAAATAACCAGGGTCAAAATTCAGGGTGCCGTCTCTATCTAAAAAAACGGCTCTATTTTGAGTCACTTTGTAAGACATTCCTGTATAATTCAATATACTTTTTAGCTGATACTTGCCAACTAAAATCTATTTTCATACCTGTTTTAATCATAGTATCCCAAGCTTTTTTATTCTTATAGAGTTCTAAAGCTCTTGATAAGGCTCCGGAAAGTGCTTCTTTTGAATACTCTTCAAAAACAAATCCTGTACCTTTGCCTGTTTTAACATCAAAATCAACAACGGTATCAGCTAAACCTCCGGTTTTTCTAACAACAGGTACAGTGCCGTAAATCATGGAGTACATCTGATTTAATCCGCAAGGCTCTATTTTAGACGGCATTAAATAGATATCGGCACCTGCTTCAATCAAATGGGCTAATTCATCATTAAATCCAAGATAACATGCAAATTTATCTTTATATGTTTTACTGAATGAGTCAAAAATTTTGTGATACTTTCTATCACCTGTGCCTAAAAGAAGAAATTGAACATCTTTTTTCATTAATTCGGGTAAAATTTGCTCAATTAAATCAATTCCCTTGTAATCATATAACCTTGAAATTACACCAATTACGGGAGTTTCCGGGTTATAAACAAGGTTAAATCTTTCAACTAATATCTTTTTATTATCGTACTTGATATTAAGTTCTGAATAATTGTAATTTTTAGGAATGAATTTATCGTTACCGGGGTTCCAAATCTTATTATCTACTCCGTTTAAAACTCCGAAAAAATTATCTGACTTTTCTATTAGTAAATCTTTTAATCCTCTTGACAATGTATCATTAACAAGTAACTCATTACGATAGCCGCTTGAAACAGTGTTCACTGAATCCGCAAATTTAATTCCTCCCTTCATAAAGTTCAATTTACCGTTATGAATTAAATCGCCGTTGTCAAATAACTGTTGTGGTAGTCCAGTTTTTTCGAATGAGGTTAGCGGGTATTCACCCTGAAATTCAAAATTGTGAATAGTGTAAAGAACTTTAATCTTATTAATTACGGGATCAGTGTTAAATTCATTTTTTAAATAAATGCTTACTT
>JACSRR010000181.1 GCA_014879635.1 Ignavibacteriaceae bacterium
AAATGAAAATTATAAATTTTACCGGATACTTTTAATCTTAACGGCAGTAGTTATATACGGCTGCGGTACACCCGAACGGGAAATAAAGATTTTCACCAATTTTAATTCCGATAGCTTATTTTTTGCAGATGAAGGAAGAAATCCTTCAAATGTTACAATAGATTTTGATGAAAAAGTAACAAAAATAAAAACACTACACAGAGGTGTGAGTAACAACGAAAAAGTTCAGTTAACTCTTATAGATGAATCGGGAAATGTTTTAGGAAATTGGGATGGAGAAACTGAAAAAATGGCGGATGATTCAAACACTTATTATCGAATTTTTTACTCGAAGTTGGATATAAAACCGGGCAGTTACAAAGTAGTATTATCTAATACTTCCGGATGGGTTTACAATGCACAATCCGGAAACTCGGGTTTTGTATCTGTTTATGCAATTTTACAAACAAGTAAAAATACTAAAGAGTGAATAGATAAATGAGTGATGAAATAAGAAAGAGAAGAGAAAACAGAATTAAAAGTACGAGTATCATTGAGAATATCCCCGATATTTTAACTACTCATTCGGCTTCTTACACAGAATATTTAGTAAAAGCAATTTTCGAAAGAATTACTGACGGCATTTTCCTTTTAATTCTTAACTCGCCCATTAAATGGTTTGAAAACAACAACGAAGAAAAACTCAAAGAAATATTTACTACTCAAAAGGTAAGTTTAGCTAATAAAAGAGCGCATTTGCTAAATCAGATATTTTCAGACTCAATTATCGGTAGAACTCCCAAAGATATTTTTGCTGATGACTTTGAAGGTGGATTACAAGCTTGGCGCAAATTGTTTGATTCCGGAAGGTTAGATGTTATTCTTCCGTATAAAGCACTTAGCGGTGACCAAATTTGGATGGAGTACCGGTTTAAAACATTATTTGATGAGTCGGGTGCAATTGCTGCTTCTCTTTGTATTATGAGGGATGTAACCGACCGTGAAACTTACATTCAAACAGAAAAAAACCGGATTTGCGAATTTCAATCTTTCTTTGAAAATTATACAAAACCTGCCATTAATTTCGATTTTATGGGTAGAATTTATTCTGTGAATAGAGGTTTTGAAGAATTGTTGGGGTGTAAATTTGAACAAATTTCCGGATCAAATATGTTTGAAATTCTTCAGATTGAAGATGAAGGGAATAAATTAGATTTAGAAATTATCACCAAAGATATACTCTCTTTAGGGTCTGCGGTTGAATACAAAGACAATACACAACTCTCTTATGAAGGGAACATAATACCCGTAAAGAGTATTTTATTCACACCTCAAGTGTCATTAGACGGCTCGCTCACATCGTATTGTTTTACTGTAGAGGATGTAAAAACAGAGAGTGATTTTTCAGATTTAGAAACTGCGTTGAATTCAATTTCTGCAGGTTATTGGGAGTTTAATTTAGAAACCGGCGATTTTAAAGTAACCGAAAATCTATTCAGATTATACGGCGTAACAACTCAAAGCATTGATTTTTCGACTCTTGATTTAGAAAATTTTTACGGTAATATTGCCGGAATGGTGGTTGAAAAAGACCGGTTAAAAGTTGAAGAGGCATATTCTAAATATTTTTCTGACTTCACTCCGTATGATATTAACTTTGGGTTAAATGTTAACGGTGTGACAAAAAAAATACATTCAAAATCGGAAGTGATTTTAAACTCAAAAGGATTACCCCTCAAGTTTTTCGGGATTGTTCAAGATATAACCACACTCATTCAGGAACCCGAAACATCAAACTCAGATTTTTTACTAGCCGATGCCTTAGAACAGTTACCAGCTTCGGTGATTATAACCGGTTTAGACGGAGCAATTATTTATGTAAACAGAGAGTTTGAAAAAATTACCGGGTATTCTAAAACAGAAGTAACAGGAAAAAGTCCCTCAATTCTTAAATCAGGAAAACTCCTGCCGGCATATTATGATAGAATTTGGAAAACAATTAAAGCCGGCGATACATGGACAGGTGAAATTCTAAATAAAAAGAAAAATGGTGATCTTTATTGGGAATCAGGTTCAATTGCCCCTCTTAGAAATGGAAAAGGGGAGGTAACACATTATTTTTCTGTAAAAGAGGATATTACAAAAAGAAAGAATAGCGAAAGAGAGTTAAAATCCTCAAAAATAAAATTGGAAGAGAGCAATAAACTAAAATCTTCTTTGCTTAGAAATTTGAACCACGAAATCAGAACACCGCTGCACGGAATCATAGGCTTAACAAACTTCCTTTCTAATGAAATTGAGAATGATGACCATAAATTAAAGCTTAAAGATATTTTAGCTTCAAGCAACCGTTTAATGAAAACTTTAGACTCACTAATTGATTTTTCGATTTTAGAAAGCGATAGTTACGCAATCATACCAACTACAGTTAATTTAACTTCTTTAATGACAGAACTAACCGAAAAGTTTAAGGAATCAGTCTCAGAAAAAGGATTATTTTTCGAAATTTTAATAAATGAAGGGATAACGGTTTATTCAGATAGAGACCTCATCGAAAAAGCATTTCTTCAATTACTTGATAATGCAATTAAATTTACTTCAGAAGGTACTATTTCAATCAGCCTGTTCAGAGATGATTCAAATAATATTGTTGTTAAGATAACCGATACCGGAATCGGTATGAAAAAAGAAGATTTGGCGCTTGTTTTTAATGAATTTAAACAGACAAGCGAGGGTATTTCAAGGAGTTATGAAGGTACCGGTTTAGGACTTGCTCTCACTAAAAAAATTGTTGAAATTTTAGGGTGCAAAATTAGAGTTGAGAGTATTCCGGGTAAAGGAACAACCTTTACAATTCTTTTTAAAGAAACACCCGCTCTAACCAAACAAGATGTTAAAGAAGTTGAACCGGTAGAAAGCGAGATAAAAGAATCAAAGCGCACAGTAATTAAAACTGCTGACCCCGTTATTCTCTTAGTTGAAGATAACCGTATTAATAGTGATGTTATTTCACTCTTTTTAAAGAGGTTTTGTGGCGTTGAAAGGGCAAAAAATGGTTTAGAGGCGCTTAAATTTGCATCACAAAAACAATATTCTATTGTTCTATTAGATATTAATTTGGGTGAGGGTTTAAATGGTGTTGAAGTGCTTAAAGAATTGAGAAAAATTGACGGTTATAGTTCTGTTCCTGTTATTGCCTTAACCGGATACTCTACCTCTACCGACAAAACCAATTTTTTAACAGAAGGCTTTGACTATTATTTTTCTAAACCGCTTGAGATGGAAAAGTTTGTTAAATTTATCAAACTTCTTTTAGGTGTATAGTATTGAGTAGCGAAATAGTTTTTGATAAAAGCTTGGTTTTCAGCGAAAACTACAATTTTAGATGTTCTTTGTTTGAAAATTTAGACACTAAAGAATGCGATATATTATTTACAGGCGATAGTTTAACAGAAAAGTGCGAGTGGAACGAGCTATTTCCTGAGTTTAATGTAGTTAACAGGGGAATAAGCGGTGATACGGTAATTGGCTTAAATGAGAGAATGGATCAGATAACCGGAATAAAAGCCACGCATTTATTTATTCTAATCGGAATAAATGACCTTCAACAAAAACGAAATTCGACCCAAATATTATACTATATTGAAAAAATTATCGAAAAACTTAGGATTATTGAATCAGGGTGTAAGGTATATTTTCAAAGCATTTTGCCCGTGATTACAGTTAATTTGGAATCAGGAGTAACAAACTTTCAGATTAGAGAATTAAACAGAGATTTAAATTTGCTTTGTATTTCTAAGAAAATTGGGTATTTGGAATTACATCCGCATTTTACGGGAATTAACGGTGAATTAGACCCAAACTTTACTTATGACGGGCTTCACCTTAACGGTAATGGTTATATTAAGTGGGCAGAGATTATCAGAAAATCATTAGAATTAAATTAAAATTTAAATTAAATTCTGATTTTTACTTTTATTCTAACCATTTAATCTACCCTTTTGCAATTTAAGTTGTAAATTTACCGGGAGATTTATTTTGAAAGATACAAAGCCAAATAATTTTATTCGAAAATGTAAATAACCTATGAAATATTCCTCAATTAATACAAAACGAAATGAAACTTCATAAAATTAAATCACCAAATACAATTCTGATTCTAGCGGGAGTTTTGGTTGTTGTTGCATTACTTACCTATATAATACCTGCCGGCGAATACGACAGACAAGAGAAAGATGGTAGAGAGTTAGTTGTTCCGGGATCTTATAAAACTGTTGAAAGTAACCCGCAATTTATCGATGAAGTTTTAACTGTACCTATTAGAGGATTTATTTCGGCTGCGGAGATAATCGGGTTTATCCTTTTAGTTGGGGGTGCATTTTATGTTTTTCAAAGAACGGGCGCTGTTGATGCAGGTATAAGGTCAATTGCAAAAGCACATAGAAAATCAAAACTACTTCAGAAAATACTTATTCCTTTATTTATGGTGATTTTCTCTTTGGCGGGAGCTGTTTTTGGAATGAGCGAAGAAGTGATACCGTTTATTCTGATTTTCGTCCCCCTTGCTTTAACACTGGGCTATGATTCTGTTACCGGAGTAGCAATTCCGTTTATAGGGGCGGGAGTAGGTTTTGCAGGTGCGTTTATTAATCCGTTTACATTAGGAATTGCCCAGGGAATTGCAGGGCTAACTCCGCTTTCCGGTATTGAGTACAGAATAATTGTTTGGTTTGTTTTAACTACCGTTGCAGTAGCTTTTGTTTCAATTTATGCTTATAAAGTTAAGAAGAACCCTGCAAAGAGTTTTATGTTTGAGCAAGACCAAGAAAAGAGAGCTAAAATTGATTTGACCGAAATTGATAACCATGAGGGGATAAATTTACGGCATAAATTGGTTCTTATCTCATTTTCTGCCTCATTGGTTATATTAGTTTTTGGTGTGTTAGAATACGGATGGTATATCAAAGAAATTTGTGCCCTGTTTTTGGCTGCGGGAATTCTTACAGGTTTGGCAGGCGGATTAAAATTGAATGAAATAGTTAACGCATTTGTAGATGGTGGAAAAGATCTTATTTCTACCGGTTTTGTAGTGGCACTTTCAAAAGGTATATTAATTGTTGCATCCGACGGTAGAATAATTGACACAATCCTTTACAATTTAACAAGTATTCTCGAAAATTTTCACCCGATAATTTCATCACAAATGATGTTTTTTGTCCAAACTTTTATTAACTTTTTTATGCCGAGCGGAAGTGGTCAAGCTGCTTTAACTATGCCAATTATGGCGCCTCTTAGTGATTTGATTGGAGTTTCAAGGCAAACTGCGGTATTAGCTTTCCAATTTGGCGACGGGTTCTCTAATATGATTATTCCCACATCAGCCGTAACAATGGGTGTTTTAAGTATGGCTGGGATTCCTTGGCAGAAATGGGCAAAGTGGATTTTATTACTCGAACTAATTCTAATTTTTACAGGTTGCTTGTTACTAATTCCTCCATTTTTTATAGGCTGGTAAATTGACAAACGCAGAATTAATTCAAATATCAATAGATTCGCAAAGATTATCTTACTCTCCGTACTCTAAGTTTAAAGTTGGAGCGGCACTTTTAACGGTCGATAACATTATTTATACAGGAGCCAATATTGAAAATGCTGCATACCCTGTAACTATTTGCGCTGAAAGAACGGCTTTTATTAAAGCTATTCTTGATGAACAGACCAAATTTGTTAAAATTGCAATTACGGCATCTTCAAACGAATTTTGTTTTCCTTGCGGAAGCTGCAGGCAATTTATGAACGAATTTACTGATGAGAAATTTGAAATCATTGTATTTGACGGAAAAACTATCAATTCGATAAAATTAACAAAATTACTTCCACACTCTTTCGGAAAATCAAACTTATTATGAAAAATCAATTATTCCCACACGCTACACCACAAGATACAGGCTGGATTGAAGTAGTTACCGGATGTATGTTTAGCGGTAAAACCGAAGAACTTATAAGAAGACTAAGGCGTGCACAAATTGCTAAATTAAATGTAAAAATATTCAAACCAGAAGTTGATATTAGGTATTCGCCCGAGAAAATTGTATCTCATAGCGAATTGTGGCTAAATTCTATTATGATAAAATCTGCGAATGATATCCTTAATTATACTGAAGAGGCTCATGTTGTTGGTATTGACGAAGCACAGTTTTTTGACCATTCTTTGGTTGAAGTATGTCAAAAATTGGCAGATTCAGGTAAGAGAGTAATTGTTGCAGGTTTAGACCAAGATTATAAAGGGGTACCATTTGAGCCAATTCCTCAATTGTTAGCAATTGCCGAGTTCATAACAAAAACTCTTGCTATCTGTGTTGAATGTGGTAATCCTGCTTCAAAAACCCAAAGAATTATTAGCTCTTCGGAAAGAGTTTTAATTGGTGCAGCAGGGAGTTATGAAGCTCGATGTAGAAAATGTCATTATATTCACGATTAAACTTAAGATTTAAAAGTAGAAATGAAAAGATACGATAAGCATATTTTTATTTGCGAAAACCAGAGAGAAAGCAATCACCCCAGAGGTTGCTGTGCAGATAAGGGAAGCCAAGAAATTAAAGAAAAATTAAAAAGTAAAATTAAAGAAGCCGGGCTTTCAACTGTAGTGAGAGCCAACACAGCCGGCTGTCTTGATGCTTGCGAAATGGGTCCCGTGATTGTAGTTTATCCCGAATGTATTTGGTACATGGGAGTTCAACTTTCGGATGTGGAAGAGATTGTTGAATCTCACCTCTTAAATAATCAACCAGTTGAAAGATTAACTATCAAAGATAAAAGATACCGCAGGGATGAACAATAAAGAACTTGAATTTTTAAAGAGACAAACACAAAATGTTATCGGAATACTTAAAGAAGAATACCCCGGTGCAAAATGTGCCCTTGATTTTAATTCGCCTTTTGAATTGATGATTGCGTGTATTTTAGCTGCTCAATGCACTGATCTTAGGGTAAATATGATTACTCCCGGGTTATTTGAGAAATACCCTGATCCAAATTCGTTTGCTGCTGCAGATATCGAGGAATTAGAGCAGGATATTTTTTCGACAGGTTTTTACCGGGCAAAAGCTAAAGCAATAATTGGTTGTTCAAAACATTTAATCGAAAAATACGGAGGCATAGTTCCTTCGGATGTTGTAGAATTAACGGCATTACCGGGGGTTGGTAGAAAAACCGCTTCCGTAGTTGCCGGAAATGCGTTTTCAATTCCGGCAATTGCAGTTGATACACATGTTAAACGGCTTTCTAATCTGCTCGGGTGGGTTGAAACACAAGACCAAGATAAAATTGAAGAGTCTTTGAAACAGATTGTAGATGAAAATGATTGGGTTGTTTTATCGCATCTACTTGCTACTCACGGAAGGAATATCTGTATAGCCCGCAGGCCTAAATGTGAGAAATGTGCAATTGAAATTTATTGTCCCTCATCTAATCAAAAGGTTGAGAAATGAATGTAAAATCGGATATGGTTGAAATACATATTTGCAGGTATTCTGAAGATCACCACAGCTTCTTGGTACTTAAGCGAGCAGAAACAGAGAACTATCCAAATTTGTGGCAACCCGTAACGGGTAGAGTTCATGAAAATGAATCGGCAATTCAGGGAGCAATGAGAGAAATAAAGGAAGAAACAGGGCTGATGCCTAAGAAACTTTGGGTTGTTCCTCAAGTAAACACTTTTTTTTCTCCGTTAACAGACTCGGTGAATTTAATTCCCGTTTTTTTGGCGTTAGTAGATGAAAGAGAAGAAGTTAAACTTTCAGAAGAGCATTCAGAATATCAATGGTTGTCTTACAATGAGGCAATCCCGCTTTTTGCTTGGCCCGGTCAAAGGAAATCGCTTGAGTCAATTCATGAATATTTGAATGAAAAATCAAATTTCTTTGAGCTTATAAGAGTTGAAATTTAGAGATTAATACAAGAATAGAGATTAATATCAAAAAAAATTAGCGCCATCAAATTGAGATGCTCTAATTTCATGACTCAAATAGAATATTGAGAAAATTTTGAGCAGGGGCAATGTATAAATTTACTTGCCCCTTTAAAATTAGAATAGATTAAAAAAGTTTTCTTTTATGTGGTTTTACTTCTTCGTCTCTTACAAATAAAGTTAACAAGCCCGAAAAAATCATAGAACAACCGCCAAGAACGATAACAAAAATTGCCTCACCGTTAAAGAAATTTGTCAATACATATCCTAAAATTGCTGCTGCAGAAATTTGTGGTATTACAATAAAAAAGTTAAAAATACCCATATAAACCCCCATTTTATTAGGAGGAAGAGAACCTGAAAGGATAGCGTAAGGCATTGATAAAATTGAAGCCCAGGCAATTCCAACTCCGGTCATCGAAATAAGCAAGTAGAGCGGATCACTTATGTAATACATTGAAATTAGTCCTAAACCACCAAGTGTAAGGCAGAACAAATGCACCCCTTTTCTCGTTAAATAGCGGGCAAGCGGGGGAATTAGGAAAGCTGCAAGTGCTGCAATACCGTTATAAATGGCAAACAAAACTCCTACCCAATTAGCCCCTTCATTGTATAAGGCTGATGATGTATCGGTTGTTCCGTAAATATGCGATGTAACAGCCGTTGTTGAATAGATCCACATAGAAAATAGGGCGAACCAGCTAAAAAATTGAACCACCGCCAATTGTTTCATTGTTAATGGCATATCTTTCATTGAAAGAGATATCTCTTTTATTCCGTTCAAAAACCCTTTATTCTTTTCTTTGTGGTTTAAAAAAGCCACCATATCATCAGGGGGGTATTCCTTAGTTCTGAAGACTGTCCAGCTAACGGCACCTATAAATGCTATTGCTCCTATATAGAAAGAATACTTAACTGAATCAGGTATTTCACCGGGTGGTGCTTCATTTGCAATTCCAAAATAATTTGTGAAAATATATGGGAGTGCCGAAGCAATAATTGCACCTGTTCCTATAAAAAAACTTTGAACGGCAAAGCCGCTTGTTCTTTGTTCATCAGGTAGTAAATCAGCAACCAATGCTCTGAAAGGTTCCATCGAAATATTTATGGATGCGTCTAAAACCCAAAGCATACCTGCAGCTACCCATAAATAGGGTGAATGAGGCATAAAGATAAGAGCAATTGATGCTAAAATGGCACCAATCATAAAGAATGGTCTTCTTCTTCCCCATTTCCCCCAAGTTCTGTCACTTAAATAACCTACTATAGGTTGAACAAGTAAACCTGTTACGGGGGCAGCTATCCATAGAATAGGAATTTCATCAATTTTTGCTCCTAGTGTTTCGAAAATACGGCTCACATTTGCATTTTGAAGAGCGAATCCGAATTGAATTCCTAAAAATCCGAAACTCATATTCCATATTTGCCAAAAATGTAATCTTGGTTTTTCCATTATACCTTTTCCAAATTTTTAACTTCACAATTTACGCAATCTAATTCGAAAAAATTAAGAATATTTGTTTGTATTTTAGATTTCATTATCGGGCTTATAGGATTTATTATTGATATGAAATAATTTAATCGCAGAGCAGACTAAATAGCTGAAAGTTCGTTTCACTTACAAATTGCATCGCTGAAATTTGACAGGACGCTCGTCCCGACCCTGTCGGGATCGTCGGTACTGCACTAAGAACATTTTTAACTTCGATCCCGACCGGGTCGA
>JACSRR010000107.1 GCA_014879635.1 Ignavibacteriaceae bacterium
GGGAACATAAAAACGGTAAAAGCAAAAATTGACAACCCGTTGGCAGAATTAATAAGCGATGAAATTTATGAATTGCTTTCTGAACACGGTTTAATTGATGAAAAAGCTGTTCGTGATTTCCAAATCAGGAAAAAATTCAAACAGCTAAGAGCAAGCAAAATCAGCGCAGGTGATGCTATAGATTCTATTCGCGAAGAGTATCCGTACTTACAATTTGACACAATTCGCAAAATAGTTTATCAGATGAGCAAACTGTAATTTAACTTCCCTGTTTGATTTTTTTATTAAACTTTTGCTCACTTGTTCTCCCCTAATGAGTGAGCCATTATTTGCCCGGTGAATATCTAGCACCGGGCTTTATTTTTGCAATTTGGAGTCGTATGTCTAAAGTAAAAAATGTAACTACAAAACAAAAACAAGTTAAAAGAGTTTCTTCAAAACGCGTTTCTCCTTTTGAAATTTATACAGATAACATGAATTACTTGTTGCTTGGTGGCGGTATATTTCTCCTTATCCTCGGTTACTTTTTGATGTCAACAGGTACATGGGATAGTACCGAATCTCTTTGGCTTTCCCCTATCGTATTGTTTATTGCTTATATTATTGTATTTCCTTTGGCAATAATGTTTTTTAAGAAGAAAAATAATTCTGACCCGGTTGAAGATACTTCGGAAACTACTTAACCGTGCTTTTAGCTAAAGTTACCGGTAATGTTGTATCAACTCATAAGAATAAATATCTTAACGGTCATAAACTGCTTTTAGTAAAAAAAATTGACCTCGAAGGCAACTTTACTGATATAAAAGAGGTAATTGCAATCGATTTTGTGTCTGCAGGTCCGGGTGATACAGTTATTGTTACTCAAGAGGGAGATGCAGTACAACAAATTTTAGGACACGGAAACGCCCCTGTTCACTCAATTATTGTCGGTGTAGTAGATAAAATTTCCGTAAAATAGTGTATCCTCTTGAAAAAAGACACTTTCACTTCATTTGTAGCTTTCAGAATACTCCTTGATGCCGAGTATCTTGGCAATGTAAAAGTTAAAAATCTACTTACTCAGTTTGAATCCCCCGAATATATTCTTAGTAAATCGCCAAAAGAACTTTCAGCACAAGGGAAACTTACTCCCGCTGTTTTTGAATCGTTAGTTACTATAAGAAAAAACATTGAAAGGTTAAAGGTTGCCGCCGTTAAAGAGTGGGAGTCAATGTTAAAGATGAATGTTAAAATTGTTACCTACACATCACCCGAATACCCTAAAGCCTTACAAAACATCTATGACTCCCCGCTTATTCTTTACTGTCTGGGAGATATATCGCTCCTTTCTTTTCCCGCAATAGGTATAGTAGGTACAAGAACGCCCTCTAATTACGGAAAAAAAGTTACGGCTACTCTTGCAATAGGAGCTGCAGAAAACGGATTGGCAGTTATAAGCGGTTTAGCTCTCGGCATTGATACAGTGGCTCATAAAAACACTCTTGAAGCTAACGGGAAAACTATTGCTGTTCTCGGCTCCGGTATTGATAAAATTTATCCGCCCGAAAATAGAAAACTTGCAGCCGATATTTGTGAAAAGGGGTTGATACTCACAGAGTTTGGACCTAACACCAAGCCTGATTCAGGAAATTTTCCTCGCAGAAACAGAATTATTAGCGGTTTGAGTCTCGGTGTTGTAATTGTTGAGTCGGGTGTGAAAGGCGGGTCAATGTACACTGCACGGTTCGCTAACGACCAAAATAGAGAAGTTTTTGCCGTTCCGGGTAATATTGATTCTTTAAAGTCAGAAGGACCAAACTATTTAATTCAAAGAGGTGAGGCTAAATTAGTTAAAGATATTAACGATATTTGCGAAGAATTAAATTTAAATTTTAAAAAACAGGGTAATTCTAAGGAAATGCCGTCTGATTTGAATATTTTTGAATCTACCATTGTAGAAAAGTTGAGTAACGAACCGGTTCAAATTGATAATTTAGCTGAATTGACAGGATTTTCAACTTCGGAGTGTTTAGTACATTTACTTTCGCTTGAGTTTAGAGGCATTGTTCGTCAGCTACCCGGCAAAAATTTTATTTTATATTAGTATTATATGATAGAACTTAAAAATATCCATAAAAGTTTCGGCACAAAACAGGTTTTAAAGGGCGTAAACCTCAATATTGATATGGCTGAGGCGCTGTGTATTATCGGCAGAAGCGGCTGTGGTAAATCAGTGATGCTCAAACATATTGTTGGTCTTTTAACTCCCGATAGCGGTGAAGTAATTGTTGAGGGACTCAATGTAAATAAAATTTCTGAAAAAGAGCTTTACGAAATTAGAAAACAATTTGGCTTCCTTTTCCAAGGTGCGGCGCTTTTCGACTCAATGACCGTAGCCGAAAATGTGGCTCTTCCGTTAGTAGAGGGCGGAATAAAATATTCGAAATCGGAGATGGATGATATAGTTGCAGAAAAACTTGATTTAGTCGGTTTGCCTAACATCCAAAAGTTAAAACCTTCCGAACTTTCAGGCGGTATGAAAAAACGCGTAGGATTGGCGAGGGCGTTAGTAACCAACCCTAAATATATCCTTTATGATGAACCAACCACCGGACTTGACCCTATTATGTCTGAGTCTATCGATAATTTAATTAAAGAACTCAACGATAAAATTAATGTTACTTCTATTGTTGTTACTCATGATATGATTTCTGTGAAAATTGTTGCTGATAAAATTGCAATGATGCACGAAGGGAAAGTACATTTTCAAGGAAGCCCTTACGACCTCCTCCATTCTGATGACCCCGTAATTAGAGAATTTATCTCTCGAACTGAAACACACTAATAAATTTTCACTTTTAAAATCAGTGAATTTACTTTTTAGTGTTTCGGTAATTCTAAGCTTTTTGTGGTACCAACATTGATACTTTGTAAAGCTAAATGATTATATACCAATAACTTGTTGAATTAAACTTTCATACTCCGGTTCACCTGTTTTTTCGGTGGTATTATTTTATTGCTTGAATTTAAGACACATAATTTAATTTGTTAAGTTTAAATGTATGAATAAACATGCATGACACTCTATAGGGTTGTTGATTAAATTGTATGTTTGTATTCTACAAACATTTGACAAATTCAGTTTAACTACCACAACCCGGTGTTGTTAAGTGACAGGAAAGTGCTGAGTTGAAATGTCAGCTAAGCAAATTATTTTTAAGATTCTTATCCCTTTGGAAAATTAACTTACGACCACCTCCGGCGTCAAAAGCCATTTTGGTATTTCTATCTATTATTTTATTAACCGCACAGTACGCATAGAAAAAGCTTGATCTGAACCCCATCACAACCAATCTGGATAGAATTGAGACTAAATTAAAGGTACAAGCAAAAGTATTGTTCTAATATATCATTAAAAACACTTTAAAAACATCGTTAGATTTCCACTTCATTCAATCAACGGTGCCTTTGCTTCACCTATGTAGAAATTGTTAAGTTGACAACACTGAACGAGATTAGGTACTGATTCTCGTGACTAAGAACTCTTCTTCCAACCCAGAACCCAGAACCCAGAACATTCTTTACTTCACCAAACTCATTTTCTTAAACTGACTAAATCCGTTAATGTTAAGGTTATAAAAATAAACACCCGAAGATAATTCCGAAGCATCAAACTGAACAGAATACTGACCGGCAGGAAGAAAATTATTTAATATTTCATACACCAATTCACCTGTAACAGAATAAATAGACAACTTAACAATGCCTTCTGATTTAGTTGAAAATTTGATTGTAGTAGAGGGATTAAACGGATTTGGATAATTCTGGTATAGAACAAAATCTGCAGGACTATTCTCATTTCCGATTCCGGTTAGTGCATTATATGCTGCATCAATGTTGATTATGCCCCATCCGTATTCACGGTTAGGTGATGCGGAATTTGAAGCAGTTTGTTTCAAAAGTTCACTCAATTGTGCAGGAGTTAATTGTGGGTTTGCTTCCAAGAGTAAGGCTGCTGCACCGGCTGCTATTGGGCAACTGTACGAAGTTCCGCTACCTGTTACATATCCGGTTTCGTTTATTGAACTTACAACAACGCATTGACTTCCTCTTGCCATCAAATCGGGCTTAATTCTACCGTCAATTGTGTTTCCTACACTGCTAAACCCGGATCTAATACCGGTAGCCGTAACCGAACCGATTGCAAGAACCGCAAAACCATCTGCAGGCGCACTCAATGTATTTCTTGTAGAATTAGAACCCTCATTTCCTGCCGAATTAAAAACTGCAATACCTTTAGAAACTGCTAAATCTGACGCAATCGTAATTCTCGCGGTACTTCCGTTCATATCTTCCCAAGTATATCCTTGAAACGGGGGGTCAAAATCAAGGTACCCAAGTGAAGTAGTTAAAATATCAACACCTATACTATCTGCCCATTCCATAGCGGCAATCCAATTATCTTCCTCAAGAGGAGTTTCTGAATCGGTGTTCTCAGTTTTTGCCAAAATATAAGACGCATTAAACGCCGGTCCTACCAAATTCCCTTGTTTAAATCCGCCAATTAAAGAAAGAACTTTAGTGCCGTGTGAGCCTTCGCCCATGTCATTCTCGTCACCGACATTTGTATCGTTGTTCACAAAATCATAAGCAGCTAAAATATTCAAATTGTTAAAAACCTCGTGCGAGAGCAGATTGAAGCCTGCATCAAAAACGCCAATTACCACACCTTGCCCCGTAAACCCTCTGTTATGCATTGCAGGAATGTTACTAATTTCATACTGAGAAAGCGAATTTCCATAATCGTAAGTGTCATTTGCAACTGAGTTTAATGGTTTTTGAAGTAAGGGTATTTCATTATTTACTTCCGGGTGAACGGTTTTCCACTTTGCTACCAACTGAACTTCACTCACAAACGGTAATCTTTCAATTTCACGAAGCTGTTCGATTGTTAATTCAGCACTCACAGAATTTAACCACTTTGAAACTCTCCTGATTTTAACACCAATGTTTTCTACCACCGAAATGTAGGCAGGATTAACAGGTAAATCCGTAAAATCAATTAAATTTCCTTCCGGTGCAACCTTTGCCCTTCTTTCTAAAGATTTTGCGGAGACAAATTCAAAACCCGGTTTTTGAAGTGCTTGTAAATCTTTACCGGTAAAATTAATCCAGACCGGTACGCTATTCCCATTTAGAAAAGCATTTTCAACTCCCCTGCCTGTTTTATTCAATTGGGCAAAAAGTGGAAGTGTGATAAAGAGCGAAATTACTAAGAACTTTTTCATTTTAAAATTACCGTTTTTATGGTTTTTGAGTTTTTTTCCCCTAAGAGTCTAATAAAGTAAACACCCGAAGAAAGATTTTTCTGCGATAGATAAAAATTATAATTCCCCGTTACTAATTCACCTTTACTAATAGAAGAAATCAATTCCCCCGTTGAAGAAAACAGATTTAATTCGTAATTACCTGCTTCTTCAATTTCAATGCTGATATTAATTCCTGAAGCATCAAACTTAACGGGATTTGGGAAAACATCCATTAATGCAAATTTAGTGCCATTAAGTGAGTTTTCTTTTACAGAAAGCGGATTATATTCCAAAGCCGCAAGTGCGTTTACAATCCCCCAGCCGTAAATTCTATCGGGGGAAGAATTGGAAGCTGTTTCCCTTAGTTTTCCTCGGAGTTGAATTGGCGTTAAACCGGGTTGATTTTCTAAAAGAAGTGCTGCAATACCAGCTATCATAGGGCAAGAAAGCGAAGTGCCGCTGGCATTTGTATAAAAATCAGTACTCATCGGGAAAGCACAGTAAACAGCAGTACCCATTGCGAGAACATCCGGTTTAATTCTACCGTCAACGGTTAGCCCAACACTACTAAAGGTCGAAATTACTCCGGCAGAATTAACACCTCCTATTGATATAACACTATCACCGTCAGCAGGTGCTCCTAAAGTATTTCTATCCGGATTAAAGCCATAGTTACCTACAGCATTAAAAACTGCGATACCTTTTTTAACGGCAAAACCTGCACCAATTGTAATTTTAGCGGTATTACCATCCATATCTTGCCAAGTATAACTTTGATAAGGCGGGTCAAAGTCAAGGTAAATCAGCGATGTAGATGTAATATCAGCGCCGAGAGAATCTGCCCACTCTGCAGCGGCAATCCAATTATCCTCTTCAAGGGGTGTTTCGGAATCTGTATTCTCCGTTTTTGCTAATAAATAAGAAGCACCGTAAGCAGGACCAACTAACTTACCCGGCTTATACCCCGCAATTACCGAAAGCACCATTGTTCCGTGTGTACCATCTCCCGAATCAGCGCCGTTTCCAACATCAGGGTCATTATTCACAAAATCCCAAGTATGCAGAACGGATAAACTATCAAATGATTCGTGATTTAGCATATTAAAACCGGCGTCCATTACAGCAATAGTTATTCCTCTGCCTGTTAATCCTTGATTGTGGAGAGGAGGAAGATTAACTATTTCGGCTTGTTGAAGCGAGTTTCCGTAATCAATCGAATTTCCCCTTTGAGTAAAATTTGCAACACCGGGAATTTCCGTTTGAATTTGTTCTAAATTGCTTGTAACTCTTAAACGGGCAACGGGTGAAAGATTTCTCACAAAAGGCAAACCGGCAATTATCTGAGCTTGAACTTTTGTTAAATAAACCGAAACAGAATTAAACCATTTTGATTTTTGAGCAATAATACCGCCGTTCACTTTAATTTCACTAATGTACGGCTCATAAACAGGTAAATCGGAAAAATCAGTAACCGGTAAAACTCCCCGCAAATTTCTCCTCTCAATAGACTTAGGAGTCAAATACAGGTGGGGATTTTGCAATAAGTAATCAATATTATCGCCTTTGTCCGTAAAATCAACCCACACCTTTACCGTCTCATAACTTTCTTTTGAAGAGAACACCTCATTCAGCGAATTTGAGAATTTCTGATGCTGTGTATAAACACTTTGAACAAAAATCAGAAGAACAATCAAAAAAACTTTTTTCATTTTACCTTAGTGCCGTTAGAAATTGAAGAATCTACTTCCACAACATTCAAAATTCCTTGTTCATTTTCAACAGCTAAAACCATACCCTGTGATTCTTCTCCCATGAGCTTTGCAGGCTTGAGATTTGCAACAATTACAACTTTTTTACCCGGTAGCTCTTCAGGAGAGTATGATTTACCAATTCCGGCAATAACTTGTCTTTTACCTGAACCGGTATCAACAATAAGTTTAATCAGTTTATCGCTCTTTTTAACCCTCTCAGCGGATAATATTTCTGCAATTCTCAATTGTACCTTGCTAAAATCATCAATTGTAATCAATTCTGATTCGGGTTCTTTTTTCACATCACTTTCGGCATTTGCAGTTTTTAATCTGATTTCTTCAATCATTTCGTTTTCAACCTTCTTGAATAAAATTACCGGCTCTCCGAGTTGGTGACCTTCAACTAAATTAGATTTACCCATGTTTTCCCACTCAACCGGTCTGCTGTTAACCATTCTAAATATCTTTTGCGAAGTGAACGGTATTACCGGAAGGAATAAGCCGGCAAGTGTATAAATTGCCTGAAGACTGATATTCAGCGAAGTACCGCATTGCTCTTTGTCAGATTTTAGAGTTTTCCAAGGTTCAGAATCGTTAAAATATTTGTTACTTAACCTTGCAAGATTCATCACTTCAAGCGTAGCATCTTTTAACTTGTATTTTTCAATTAGAGTAGCAATCTTAACGGGATAACCGTTCAGAATATCAATCATCTCAACATCCCGTTCAGAAAGTTTCCCTAATTGAGGTACTTTGCCTTCAAAATGTTTGTGAACAAAGGTCATTGTTCTGTTAACAAAATTTCCGAGAATATCGGCAAGTTCGTTGTTGTGCCGTGCCTGAAAATCATTCCATGAAAAATCTGAATCTCTCAATTCGGGAAGATTTAACGCAAGAGTATAGCGTAATGAGTCAGCCTCAAAGTGATTTAAAAATTCAAGTACATCAATGCCCCAGTTACGACTTTTTGAAAATTTTCTCCCTTCAAAATTTAGAAATTCGTTAGCAGGAACATTTTCGGGAAGAATATATTTATCTTTATTGCCGTCGTTCCAAGCCATTAACATAGCCGGGAAAATAATTGCGTGAAAAACAATATTATCTTTTCCGATAAAAGCAATATAGCGAGTATTTTCCCCCTGCCAGTATTCCCTCCAACTTGAATCTTGACCCCTGTGTGAGAAGAGCTCTTTTGTTGCCGAAATATACCCTAAAACAGCTTCAAACCAAACATAAAGAACTTTGTGGTCGGCGTTTTCCAAAGGTACTTTAACACCCCAATCAAGGTCTCGTGTTATTGCTCTTTCTTGTAACCCGTCGTGAAACCACCCTTTACAATACTGTAAAACATTCTCTTTCCAATTAAATCTGAGGTTCCTGTCGTTAATATATTCTTGAAGACGGTCTTGAAATTTATTTAGCGGAATAAACCAATGAGAAGTCTCCTTTAATTCGGGTTTTTCACCGGAAATTTTACTTATGGGATTTTTTAGCTCTGAAGGGTTATATAAAGCACCGCAATTTTCACACTCATCGCTTCTTGCACCATCTGTGTTACAATTCGGACAAGTGCCTTCAACATACCTGTCAGGTAAAAACATATTTGCTTTATTATCGTAAAACTGCATAGTTTTCTTTTCTGAAAACAGCCCCTGATTATAAAAATTCAGAAAAAACTCTTTAGCTGTTTCATGGTGAACTTTGCTGCTCGTTCTTCCGTAAATATCAAAACTCATTCCAAATTTTTCGAACGATATTTTGTTAATCTCATGATACCGGTCAATAATAACTTGAGGAGAAACCTTCTCCTTATCCGCAGTTATGGTTATCGGAACACCGTGTTCGTCTGATCCACAAATAAATATTATATCCTTTCCGCGAAGTCTTTGAAATCTAACATAGATATCTGCAGGAAGATATGCTCCTGCAAGGTGACCAAGATGAATTGCTCCGTTTGCATAGGGGAGAGCCGCAGTTACAATTATTTTTTCAGTATTCAATTTAATTCCGTAAAAATTATCATTTTAATCTTAAATATAACGATTTTTTGCAAGGCATACGGGGTTGAAAACTGATATTATTTTGGCTTGTATAATTAACCGGTAGCAAAACAAGTTCGGGTGTGGTCTCGAACCGGTCGGGATCGGTTCTTTGTTCATAGTGTGTAGTTATTAGTTCAAAAACTGTCTGAACCCGGTAAGCCGGTCCCAAACCTATAGAAATTGAGTGGTGTCAAACTGACCGGGCAATAAATTATTTTTAAGAGTCATATTAATTTGGGAAAATTAACATACGACCGCCTCCGGAGTCGAACAAATCAGATTTTTCTATTTACTACAAACATTTGACGCCTTCAGCGTCATAATTTGATTTTAAATTGACTATTTGTTAATTTTCCGTTCACTGCGATTCGCTTTCCCTTTACTCCCAACCCCAGCGGGATTCCTGTTCACTGTCAGCGCAGCGATCTGTTCACGGCGTTTCGCATCTATCCACTATCCACAACCCACTAATTCTACCCACTACCCACTGCAAGCGTCAGCGAACTACCCACTAAACTATTTAACCACCTGAAACTTAACCGTTTTAGCAGTTCTTTTTCCTTCTCCGGTAAGTTCTATATTGTACAAA
>JACSRR010000033.1 GCA_014879635.1 Ignavibacteriaceae bacterium
AAAGTATTTTTAAGATTATTTTCTCTTTCATATTCAATATGATCCATGAGCTTTTTAACTAAGAAAATACCCAGCCCCCCAATCTCCATGCTTGAAAGCTTTTTCTTAACATCGGGTTCAGCTTTCTCAAGCATATTAAAAGGTGCGCCTGAATCAATAATTTCAAAGCCATTGAGAATATCGTTTGCCATATAATTTACTGTAATTATTTGCTCACTCCCCGGAGTGTAAGCATAATTTATAATGTTGGAAACTAATTCATCAAGGCAGAGTTGAAAATCAAACAATGAGGCAGTATCCATATCAAAATCTGTGGCAATTTCTTCTGCCCAATTCTGAAGCCGGATAGTCTCTTCTATTTTATTGCCTATTTCTATGCCCCTTATGATTTTCATTTAGGGTATTTCTCTCAGTGTTAAAAAATTAAAAAATTAAGTCTTCAATATAAAATAATTAACTGCTTATATTTCATAATTAATTCGTCGATTTTTGCATTCTCTCCTTCAGTATCTACTACCATATTTCCGTTTGCCAATAAACTCACTCTCGGAGGAGATTTCTTTAGCAGCGGGAAAAACCGCTGAGGAGTTATTATTTGATAATTAAATGTTCCGCCTGCATTCAAGAAAAATTCAGGAACTTGTTCTTCTGAACCGAAAAATAAAAAATAAATATCATTAATTGTTTCTGTTGACCTTAAATTATTTATTTTTTTTGCAGCTTCCATACAATGATCACAATCAAGACTCAAAACTGAAACAATTTTTATACCCGAATTTAAGTCAATTTCAGGCAAGGAATTAAAAACGGAGTAAATTGATTCTGTTTTTGGATAAACCGTTGATAGAACTGGTTTTGTGACAGTTTTGCTTTCATCAGAGTGTGTCGCCTCTTTATTGCTATTTAGATTTTTCCCCGAGTCAATGTTTAAGGAGTCTTTAATATTTATTTTTGCAGATGTGTCTGCCGTTACAACCTCAGTAAATACAGGGGTGTTAACCGGTTTAACCTGCTCTGCCCTCGGGAAAATAATAAATAACACTGCGGTGATTAAAACAAAAATGGCTGCGGGTAAATAATCATTAGTTAACGCTTTCCCTTTATCCTTAAAAAATAACACTACTATAATACCCATTAAGAATAAATTCTTAAAAATTGACTCAACCGTTGTCATAGGCATTAAATCTCCGAAACAACCGCAATTAGAACTGTTTCCGTTAACAATTAAGTTTATTATCAAATATATTGTAAATGCAAACAATATTAAAAATGAAACAGGATATGTAACAAATTTCATCCTGTATCTAATCAAAAGCATGATACCGAGAGAAAGCTCAAAACCAATCAATAACCTTGAAAATAATGTAGCCGTACTCCAATTAAAAATTCCTTCGCTTACTAACTGAAGTTCAAACGCTTCAACAGGTAAAAGTTTTGATATTCCTGAAAACAAAAACATTACCGCAAGAAAAATATTCGCAATCAACAATAAAACCGTCTTTAAATCCATTCTTTTATTCTCATT
>JACSRR010000003.1 GCA_014879635.1 Ignavibacteriaceae bacterium
AGATGTGTATAAGAGACAGGTGCAGGATACAATTATTTAATTGATGAAGTTTTTTCTATCGAATTTGCAGCGCGTATTCATTATTTAGACGATAATACTTCCTATATCGGAATTAATTCAGGGCTGAGAATTACTTTTTAGTTTGTAATTTTACATACCGGATTATTTCCGGGGATATATTTTAAATATTTATTATAATTATTTCCCCAACAGGTAATGTGAAATGAAAATATTAATCATAACCTTAGTATTGATCCTGAGTAGTAACTTCTCCGTTCTTATTGCACAAGAGCAGAACAACGGGAGTGTTAAATCAATACAAACCGGAACAGAAGTGGATTTGTTCAGTTTTTTACCGGGAGATTGGCTATCAAAGGATAGTATGTACTTAGAAAAGTGGGTAAAATTAAATGATACTACTCTCACAGGTGAGGGCTGGTCGTTAAAATATCGAACACTTCAATTACTCGAAGAACTCACTCTAATCAAAATAGGAGAAGAATGTTTCTATATTGCCGATGTGAAAAAAAATCCTGCTCCCGTTTCTTTTAAACTTTCTGAAACAGGGGAAAATAGTTTTACATTTTCTAATGAAGAGCACGACTATCCTAATCATATAGAATACTCAATATTAGACTTAAACACAATCAATGTAACTTTGCGAGGTAAAGCCGGTTCAAAAAGTATTGAATTTAACCTAAAAAGATCAGCTAATTAGGTATCTTAAACTTTTTAGAATCAACAAAAAAACCTTCTTTAAAATAGAATCTGTAATAGTATTCTGTTCCGGCTGTTTTATTATTATTTTCAAAAATATAGTTTAATCTTAATTCATCATAAACTGAAGAAATTGTTATAATTTCGTCTTTTGCACCCGTTATTAAAGCTATAGAATCAAGTTTTGCAGAGAATGGTTCTGAGATTAATAGTTCACTTCCTGATACTATTTCGGTATAAGGTGCAATAGAGTCTCCGTATATCTCAGGCAAAGCAAATAAAAGAAATCTGTTTAAAAGAATTTTGTGACCAAGCTCATTTAAGTGAATTCCGTCGCCCGAATTTATCCGGTCAATTATCCAACCATCCTCTTTAGCAAGACCTGTCCAAAAATCAATAATTCTGCCACCAAAAATTTTGTTCATTTCATCAACTAATAACTTAAGTTGGGCAAGTTTATTTTTGTCGGTAAAGTTTCTCGGCTGAGGAGAAGCAAGGAAAAATTTGGCACCGTTTCTTTCTGCAATTGACCTTAAAACTAATAGATTATAGATAGTTTCATCAAGAGGATATCCTGATGCAATATCATTTGTCGGGAAACTCACAACAATTGCAACAGGGGAGTAGAAATCGATAGCTTTCGAAATATTTGACGAAGAATCCGGTTTAGGTCTGTTCTTCACATTTATGTGGTAATCAGGCTGTCTCTTATACACATCT
>JACSRR010000254.1 GCA_014879635.1 Ignavibacteriaceae bacterium
CCGACAGCCGTTGGCACAAAAATAAATCGTTTGTCCTTGAAAAAAATACTATTATCAAAGAGCGAAGCGATAGAAATTTTAATAAAACCGTATTAAGCTCTACTATAAAAGAAAGCTCAAATAATTCCGCCGGTAAAGATGATTTTTACGAAAAATTAAAAGATTACAGCAAGCGCTCATACACAGTTTGCAGGTTCGAAATTGTGAAAGGATCAGGTGCAGGAGTCAGACATGAAATTAGTTCTACCGGTGCTGTAATAGGAAGAACCGACGGTCAAATTCTTATTCCCTCTCCAAAAGTTTCCTCAATTCATTCTAAAATATTTTATGTTGACGGCTCGTTCTATATTCAAGACCTTAATTCGGGCAACGGTACTTTTATTAACGGCGAAAAATTAACTTCAACCAGAGAACTTTTTAACGGCGATACTTTTTTAATCGGCGAAAGTGAAGGATTTTTAACTTTATTGTAGTATGAAATGAAGTTCAAATTGGAATCAGGTATCTGCACCGATGTGGGGCAAATTAGAAAAGTAAACGAAGATTTTGCAGGCGTTTACAAAGTGCCTCAAGGTGAACTTTATATTGTGTGCGACGGAATGGGGGGTTACGCAGGCGGAAAAATTGCTGCCGCTATTGCCGCAGAATCTATTTCTACCGTTTTTAACAACCACCTGCCCGGTGATTATATTCCCGATATTTTTTTTGAAGCTTATCAAACCGGTAATCTTGCCATTAAACACGCCGCCGAAATTGACCCTGATATCTCTCACATGGGTTCAACCGCCGTTGCTTTGCTAATTAGCGATGATAAAGCCTATATAGCTAATATCGGAGATTCTAGAATTTATCTAATTAGAAACGGCTCACTTGTTCAACTAACTAAAGACCACTCTTTAGTACAATCTTTGGTTGACTTGGGTGTTTTAAGGAAAAGCCGCGTTTCTGAGCACCCGCAAAAGAATGTTATTACACGCTCTTTGGGAAGTAACAAAGGTGACTTGCCTGATGTTTTTGATGTCCCTATTGATCTTCTATTGAGCGATACTTTTGTTCTCTGCACTGACGGTTTAACCCAAAATGTTGAAGATGCCGAAATTGAAGAAATTGCATCTCAAAAATCTCCCGCCGATGCTGTTTATATTTTAGTTGATTGGGCTAATCAAAGAGGCGGGCAGGATAACATCACCGCTCTTGTTGTTAAGGTTGTTGATACTTTAGATGACAATAAAAACTACGCTAATTTTTTTGGATTCCTTAAAGAAAAAAAAGCTCACCTGATAATTACTTTCATTGTTATTTCTCTAATTCTTGTATTTTTTGGTTTAAACAGATATTTTGCTTGTCAAGAAAATAAAAAAAATACCGATTATTTTATACCAAATAATGAAAGTTCTGAATTCAAAAAGCCAATTCACGCATTTGATACGGTCAACCAGCCGTATTCTTAGATTATTTCCGGTAATTTTAATCCTTCCCCTTATTTTTCTCTCCTGTTCAGGAAAACCTTCAAATTCTTTGATTGACGAACAATTTGAGCTCGTTAACCAAAATGTTATTAGAGTACTTGGCGACGAATACAACGCCCAAAACTTTAACATTACCGAAGAACTTTTCACAAACGAAGACAAATTGGAGTACACTGTTAAATTTACTTTTGACTTAAATAAAGAAGTCTTAATCTTCAAAGGCAAGGATATTCCGGGTATGCTAATTTTCGAAAAAAGGGATGACGAATGGCTCTGTACTTACAATTCTTGTGACCCTCTCTCTCTTCTCAAATTGTTTGAGTTGTAATATTTATTGACCGTAAAGTTTACCTGTTAAGTCAATTTGACAGGCAAATATTGTTAGCCTAAAGTTTAAAGTCGGGATTAAGATTTTAGATATTGATTAATGCCGGAGATTTAATGAAGAGAGGTTGCTAGAAAACTGAGCCGGTAAAATGTTTTTTTAAATGATCTGCTTGTAAGTCTTAATTATCTAAATAAAGAAAGGGGAGCTCATGTTGAACCCCCCTGACATAAAAATATTTAATTCACATTATTTAAGTAGATGTCTCTACCCTCAAGAGTGAAATAAACTGCTTTATTTGATTTACTGTCTAAAACTAAACCGAATGATTCAGCACTGATTTCTTTACCGTTTAAGATTAGTTTGTATTGTTCGTTTATTACTCCTAATGCACCCCAATTGTAATCATTAAGGTAAACATCAGCCACATAATCGAACTTTCCGTAAAAAGTGCCATTGTAAACTATGTTGCCAAAATCATTATAAGCTACTCCAACCCAATTTCCTTTGTGGATTTTGATAGGATATTGAGCAATAGTGGCGGGCATATTATATGCTTTACCATTTAAAAATAGCGTAGAAGAATTCTCACTGTACGAGAAAAAGAAGATATCGTTTTCAATATTATACACATAATCATACTCAGTTGAAGAGGTAATTAATTGCCCGTTCAAATAAAATTCATAAGTACCATTTTTTGAAATTACATGAGCAATATCTCCGAAATCGTTAACTACACCATATAAATATTCGCTTGAAGTGGCTAAAACTACACCGTTATAGCTCATAGTATTTACGCCGCTAGCATCGGTTGAGAAAACCAAAAAGATTTTACCGTTGGGTGAGGGGTTAATAAACGGATATTGACCGGTTGCTACTTTATTTCCGTTCAAAAATAATTCGTCGGTACCCTTTTGATTTACGGAATAATAATAATTTCCTGATGGGTACATATATCCTTCAGGAGCCCGTTCTAAATTTTTAAAAGTTCCTACAACTTTATCGTTCACCAAAATCTCATAAGTTCCGCTTTTTTCGTAAATCAACATAAAGGAGCTTCCATCTTCAGATAAGGAAGCTGTAACGCCTGATGTGTTGGGTCCGTACTCTTTGCCGTTGTAGTTAAAATAATGTTTTCCGTTTTTAGTGTAAGAAGATATTTGCGACTTGCCTTTTACCGAATACATTATATATTCAAAATACTCATAACCTTCGCTAACTTGTCCGTTAACATTGAGATATAACTTTCCGTTTTGAAGGTATGCAAAAAAATAAGAATCACCTTCAAGGTTTATACCGTAGTTTTCAATTGATTGATAAGGACCATATTTTTTACCGTTAATTATAATATAAGAAGACTTTTCATAAGCAATATCTAACATAGCTATAAAACTACCTTTAACATTATTAAGGAAATAAATATCCCCTTCGCCGGCATATTCAACCCCGTTAATAATTCCGTAGTTTTTATCTCCTTTTGCAGCCGATATACAATAATTTCCTGTTTCGGGGAAATATTGCGGATAATAGATGTATGTGTAAGGACCTAATTTTTTACCGTTAGAATGGATGTAATAAGTTTTTAGGTATGTTGTTTCATCTAAAAAATATGTGATTAGAAAATAATTATCTGATTGAGCATTAAAGCTGAAATTAGATTCAGAGTACTCTATGTACTCACCTTGAGCTAGAGTGATAAGTTTCTTTTTATTTATTTCGGGTGAACTACCGTAAACGGCAGAAATCGAAAGAATGAGAAAAAGTAGAATTAGTTTTTTCATGTTAGTTCCTTTTGTTAAAAATTCTAATGTTATAGTAAAGTTATTTCAATAAGTTTCAATTAAGAAGCCGGTTTCACGGCGGGGGTTAAAATTTTCTCGATTTTATCGGCAAGTTTATATTCTTGTTTAGCTCTTAAATAACAACCTAAAATTGGTTTAGCAGTTTCAACAGTGTTTTTAGGTAATCCCTGCATAATTAGTGCTCCGGTAAGGTCTTCAACCGTACCCATAGGATCTTTAATTACAGATTCAGCTTGATTAATATATTCATCGGCTCCCGGTATCAAGCCTGTCAATTTCTTGAAATCATCAAACTCAAGACTTCCTTTAGTAAAAATCATTATTGCACCTGTAGCGGTTTTTGCTTGGCTCTCTGTTACCCCCAACTGTTCGGCTAATACTCCAATTAAATTAGGTAGTAACATATTTAACAGCAGTGCAGCACATCCGGGGAAAAGAAGTAATGAAGAAATTGCAATAATCAGTAGTTTATTTTTTGGGCTTCTCATTTATTCACTCAATATTAAATAGAAATTTTATAAGGATATACTTCAAAATTAATTAATTTAATTGCATTTTGATTAATTTTTATTTCATTTTTATAATTAATACTGAGTACTATGATTTACCGTCTTTTGTTCCCGTTAGTTTTTATTAATTTTATGGCTTTTTCACAAGCTCCCGAACTCAAAATTGACCTTGCCTCAGTTTCTCCCGTTAATGCTATTGCTATTTCTGCCGGCGAAAATCTGATGATCTCTGCCTTGGGCGATATGGGGAAACAAGGTAGATGCGTTATCTGGGACTTAACAACGGGCAAACCGCTCAAATCTTTTAACCCTCAAACTTACAGCCTTAGTACTCTTGAGTTTACCGCCGAGGGTAGCGGTGTTCTTCTGGGCGGGTATGATAATTTGATAACTCTTTACGATGTTAATTCTACCGAAGTTATTTCAACTTTTAAAGGGCATACTCTCGGTGTTATGAGCATAAAAGTTACTCAGAACGGAAGATTTTTTGCCTCACTCGGTATGGATAAAAAAATTATTGTTTGGGATATCAACAGAGGTAAAGCCTTAAAAGAGATTGCCGTTAATTCTTCTTATGTTTCATCGTTCGATATTTCCGCTGACGGTTCTCAAATTATTTATGCCACTCTTGAAGGTCCTATTGTTGGTTATAATGTTGTTGAAGGGAAAGAAATTTTTAGATTAAACGAATGGAATACAGACCCTAACTTTGCCGAAAAAATGGATAATTATGCAATTGGAAGCATAGGAGCGTTAAAGTTCACTCCTGACGGCACTCAAATTTACGCAACTCACGGTGATAAAATAATTCTTTGGGATATCAAATCTAAACTGCCCGTTAAAAGAATTAAAACAGAAATCCCGATGGCTTCTTTTATGGAAATCTCACAAAAAACAAACGAGATTTTTATAGGCGAGTTTAGCGGTAAAAAGGTTGAGGTTTTTAGTCTTGATACAGGTGATAGAATAAGTTCATTTATTCCGCATCTCGATAATCTTAGCGGATTGTTCTTTTCAACTACGGGAAGCGTTCTTCTTACGGCAGGCAAAGACGGGAGAATTAAACTCTGGGACTACAAAAAACCCGAAGAAATAATCTCTATAATTTCGATTGACTCAACCGATTGGGTGGTTGCAGCTCCTTCAGGTGAGTTTGAAGCAACAGGAAATGCTCTCCCGGTTCTCTATTTTGTTGCGGGACTTGAAATTATCCCATTAGAATCCCTTTTTGAGCAGTTTTACACCCCGGGGTTGTTGTTCGAAAAATTTACGCTTGGCTCAAAGTCAAACACGGGACAAAAAAAGCTCACCGCTTCTGTTGAACCTCCTCCTGCAATCAAGATTGTTAGCCCCGCTGATAAAACTGAATATGATATTGCAGAAGAAACAATTGTTGTAGAAATTTCTGACCAAGGCGGCGGTATTGATGAATTTAGGCTATATCACAACGGTAAGCTGATCCACTCAAAAAAATATGATAAAAATCCGGGTAAAAAAATAAAAGAAGCAGTTGATGTCAAACTTCTATCGGGAGAAAATGTTTTCAGAGCTTCAGCTTTCAGCACCTCAAGATTGGAAGCATTTTCCGAAACAATTTCACTACATTTAGAAGCCCCCGCACCTGAAAGCGATCTCTACATTTTAGCGGTTGCCGTAAATTCATACAAAAACAAGAGCTATAATCTGAACTACGCAAGAACCGATGCAGAGGCTTTTGTTGCAGAAATTCCGAAAGTTTCCGGCAAAATATTTAAAAATATTATCGTTAAAACTCTTTATGATGACCAAGCAGTACTTGGAAACATTCAGAAAGAATTTGATGAAATTGCTTCAAAAGCAAAGTCAAAAGATATGTTTATCTTTTATTTTTCGGGGCACGGAGTTTCTGACGCAAACAACGATAACACGGGTTACGATTATTTTTTCCTCCTCCACGATGTTGATAAAAAATTTGACGGAACGCGTGAAAACTATGTAAATTGCCTTACCGGAAGCGATCTAAAAGAGATAACTCTTAAACTCAAACCTTTAAAACAGCTTATGTTAATAGATGCTTGTAATTCGGGCGAAGCCGTTAATGTTTTTGCATCACGCGGTTTTCAAGAAGAAAAGGCGATTGTTGAATTATCGAGAAGCAGGGGAGTTTATATAATTGCGGCATCGGGGGCTTCACAAACAGCAAAAGAAGTTACTGAACTCAAACACGGCCTTTTTACCTATTCAATTATTGAAGGGTTGAGATGTTATTCTGATATCTTCGTTAAAGATAAAGTGGTTACAGTAAAAGAGCTCAATTTTTATATCGAGAACAGGGTTAAAGAATTGGTTGAGAAGTACAAATTAACGAATCAGCGACCCGTTAGCTGGGAGTATCTTAACGATTTTCCCGTAGCAGTGTGCGATTAAATACTATCCAAAAATTATTTGCCGCCGGAGTATCTAACCAAGCCTCCGGCTGCTATCCACTTAACATTGTCAGAATCAATATCTATTGAAACCGCAACATCATAACCAATTCCCGAGTTAAGCGTATTATAGTTTTTCCATACACCTCCCTCAAATTTATAAAGCCCTTTATCGGCAGAAGTTATCCAAACGGCACCGTTTCCTGCAATTGCAATATCGGTAACAACATTTGCTTTAAAGTCTGAATCTCTGAAAGTGTAATTTGTGATACCTTTGTAGAAAAACCTGCCTACTCCGCCTACACCTATTCCGGCTACATTAGAATAACCAAGCCAAATTTCTCCGCCTGTATTTATTGCAAGAGTTGAAATATAATCAGAAACTAATCCGAAAGTAAAAGAGTCGTAAACTTTAAACGAATCTAAGTTAAATTGAACTAAACCGCTCCCCCAAGTGCCTATAATTAAATCACCTTTATTATCAACTAAAAGCGCCATAATTTTATTGTTCGGGAGTTCGCTATTGGAAGTGTCGAAAACCGTGAAACCGGTATCGTCTAACCGTACTAAACCGCCGTAAAAAGTACCAGCCCATAATTTACCCGTCTTATCGAAGGTTAAGCACTTTACATAATCATCAGGCAGGTTGCTATTATTTCTGGTATATGACACAAAATTAGAGCCGTCAAACTTATAGATACCTAAAGAACCGGCTATCCACAGTTCGCCCGTCGGTGAAAAAACCAAATCTTGAATAAAATTATCGCCAATACCCGAGTTTCCAACATTATAATTGATAAAAACACCATTTTTATAGTTTACGATACCTCTCCCTCCGGTAGCCAACCAAACCGAACCATCGGGCGCAGTTAAAACTTTTGTAACAGTATTAATAGGTAAATCTGAATTTAAAGTGTTAAAAACATTCCAATATACTTCCGGGTTTTCACGCATTTCTAATACTAAAGTATCGGTATTATTTCTGTTTACTATCGAATAAACAACCGTATCTAAATAAGTAGTGAGTTTTAAGGAAATCTTGTAAAAGCCGGGTTCTAAATTTTCAATTGATGCAGGGGTAAATAAACCTGTTTCACGATTGTTAAAAATTATGGACGCACCGGAAGGTTCGCTAACAATAACAATACTACCGTCGGTTAAACCGGGTACAACAGGAGGCTCTTCATTGCATCCTGTTAAGAACACTATGTACAGCAGAAATAATATGTTAAGTTTTTTACCGAGCAATATTTAAGTTCCGGAAATGATTATTCTAAATTAGTCTTAAATAATTGAATATACAAGAGAAAAATTGTTGAGTATTTGATTAACAGGTAGTAAAATAGCAAAGATGAATGGTTACACTTTATTGTAGAAGTAAATTTTAATTCAGGCATGCATTATGTTTTATGAATTAGTAAATCAATTTTAACGTCGGAGGTGTGATTTGTTTGTAGTAAATGGATCAAACAACTATTTTCGACCACGGAGGTGGTAACATGTTAATATTATCACAATCCCGGCAGGGTCGGGACTACGAACTAAGAACAATTTTTTAACCTCGAACTCCGAACTCCCGCGCCCTGCACCTTTTCCCCTCTTCGGTTTATTTTTTAGTGGATAGTGGGTAGAAAAATGCAATTTTTGACGCCGGAGGTGTCACATATTTGTAGAAAACAATACAAAAAGCTGAAACGACCCCGGAGGCGGTCGCATGTTATTTATCTAAAGTAAGAGAAGTCTTATAGGCACCGTTGGTTCAGTAACCTGATTGGCTGTATTCTTTGCGTGCTATATTAGATTTTTTAACAAACGACCGCCTAAGGGGTCAAAACCGCCTTTAAACAAACTATATCTTTTATTTCTTTCCCATACACCTTAAGATTTAAACATCGATCCTGCCGGGGTCAGGGTTACGAAATAAGAACTTTTTTGCCTTTCGCATTTTACCCCCACCCCGGAGATAAATCCGGTAATCAGGAAATATAAATTAAATAAATTCCTCCAAGGATTACCAATACACCACAAGTTTTCTTTATCAAACTTATAGTTTTAGATTCTTCACTCCAATTTAAATACTTTTGAACCTTACCGGTTAAAACTCCTGCCAATACTATCACAGAACAGTGCCCTATACCAAAAGAAAGAAGGAAAATTGAAGCCAATAAAAAATTAGTTTGAGCAGTTTGAAAAACAACTCCTAGAACAGGAGCCATAAAAGCAAAAGTACACAGACCTAAAGCCAAACCAAAAAGTAAACCTAAAATTAATGCCGCAGGAAGACCCTTAAATTTAGTTTTCAAAAACGATGATCCACCCCAATCAATCTTAATAATATCTAACAGGTATAACCCAACAACAAAAAATATAATTGCAACGGCATAATTACCAAACTCTCCCAAATCACCCATTAATCTTCCTAATGAGGCTGTAATAAAACCGATTAATGCAATTGTGATTAATATTCCGGCAGAAAAAACTAATGAGATATTAAACACCCTCATTAAACTTATTTTTCCTTGAGATGTAATAAACCCCACAACTAACGGAATACTTGAAAGATGACACGGTGAAAGCAGTATTGAGAGAATCCCCCAACCGAACGAGGCTAATATTGCAACAATTGCAGAGCCTGTCATTGCATAATACAAAGCAGTAAAAATTTCTTCTATCATTTTAGTAACTCAAAAACTTAACACTTACTTTTTTGGAGTAAGACCTTGATTAATTTGTATTTTATCAATTTCTGCTTCAGGATAAAATCCTTCGTGACGGTGAAATTCTTTCCCGTTCTCATCAAGAAATACTTGAGTAGGTATCAATTTTACATTGTAAATACCGGCATATTTTTTCTGGTCTTTTTTCCAAACATCATAAAAAATAATTTTAATCTGTTCGCCATATTTTTTTTCTATTGCCGCCATAACCGGTTGCATCTCTTTACAAGGAATACAATTTACTGAGCCGAGTTCAATAAAAGTGACTTTTGGTTTATTATTTTGTGCTATAGCCTCATCTGAAGCTGAAAACACACTAAATAGTACTAATAATGTTAAAATATATTTCATTTTTTGCCTGTTATATTAT
>JACSRR010000002.1 GCA_014879635.1 Ignavibacteriaceae bacterium
AGATGTGTATAAGAGACAGTATGCAGGGAATGCTAAAACAAGTGCAGAAATTGCAAGAAGATATGCAGAAAGTTCAAGAAGAGCTTGCAAACAAAACTGTAACAGAAGATGCCGGCGGCGGTATGATTAAAGCTACTGCAAACGGAAATAAAAAATTAGTTAAAATTGAAATTGACCCATCCGTAATAACAGCTGATGATAAAGAAATTCTCGAAGATTTAGTAGTGGCTGCCGTAAATAAGGCTTTAGATGCTGCAAATAAGATGTCAGAAGAAGAAATGGGTAAATTAACAAAAGGTATAATGCCTCCCGGAATGAATCTTCCCGGTTTTTAATGCAAATTGCCGCTCCTTTACAAGCTGTAATAGATGAATTAAGCAAATTTCCCGGTATTGGCAGTAAAACTGCCAGAAGGCTTGCTCTCTACCTCCTAAAACGGGATATTTCCGAAATTGAAAGTTTAATTGGTGCAATATCAGACTTAAAACACAAATTAGGTTTTTGCACCAAATGCTTTAATTTGAGTGAATCAGAACTCTGCGTAATTTGCGCAAATCCCTCACGCGATAACACAATTTTATGTGTTGTTGAGGATATTACTGATGTGATATCAATAGAAAAAAGCTCCGAATTTAACGGTGTTTACCATGTTTTGGGAGGTGTTTTATCCCCCCTTAACGGAGTTACTCAAGATGACCTTAAAATTAAAGAGTTATCGGAAAGAGTTATGCGTGGTGGGATTTATGAAGTTATTCTTGCTCTGAATCCTGACACAGAAGGTGAAACAACTTCGTTATACTTAGCCAGATTATACAAAGATTTGGGCATTAAAATTACACGGTTAGCAAAGGGACTACCCGTTGGCGGAAATATTGAATTTGCCGATGAAGCTACGGTAGGAAAAGCTGTTAAAGGAAGGTTGCCTTATTAATAATCCAGAATGGTTCAAAGATTGGTTTGAATCAAGTATTTACCTCTCTTTGTACAAGAAAAGGAATGAACACGAAGCCAAAGCTGCAATTGAACTTATTCTCAAGAATACTATGCTGGATAAAAATGCGAGATGTATTGACCTTGCTAGTGGCTCGGGAAGACATTCTATTGCGTTATCCGAAAAGAATTTTAATGTAACGGGTTTTGATATAAGTGAAAATTTGTTGAGGTTAGCGTCAACTAACTCTACATTAATTTCACCAAAACCAAATTTTGTGAGAGGTGATCTTCGTTGTTTGCCTTTTAAGCAACGATTTGATATAGCGGTAAATCTATTTACGAGTTGGGGTTATTTTTTAGAAGACAAGGAGAATGAATCGGTAATTTCGGGAGTCAATTTATTATTAAAGAATAATGGTTATTTTATCCTTGATTTCCTTAATTGTGATTATTTAACAAGCAATCTTATTCCCGAATCTTTTGAAGTAATTGATGGAATATCGATATCACAGCGTAGATATATTACCTGTCTCTTATACACATCT
>JACSRR010000316.1 GCA_014879635.1 Ignavibacteriaceae bacterium
AGATGTGTATAAGAGACAGATTTATTAACTTTGTAGTCAAAATTATACCCTCGTTAAGAAAATTTGTTTTAATTCATCAAAGTAGATAACGGTTAAAAAAAAGTTGAGAAAAACCGTTAAATATGATGTAAATCAATTGCTTTTTAATTTACAATTATTAAATTATCTTTCATATTTGATAATTCTTTTCCGTACAACTAAACATAGGAGTCAAACGTGGCTGCTCAAAACATGCAACAATCAGGTCCAAAAACCGCTTTTGGTAAATGGATGGTCTATAAATTCATACCTCAATACTCAAACAACGTTCAAGGTTTGGTATATGTGGGTGCTGCAGTACTAATAATTATAGTGGGTTTAAGAGGTCTAGGTACGGCTGCAGGCGAAATAGCATTTATTCCTTCTTTTATGCTAGACGCAAAAAACGCCATAGATAAGAATTACGTATTAGGTGCGTTACTTCTTGAATTCTTTTTACTTTTCATTTTAGCCGTTGTAACTTTCTTTACTCCCGAAGAAGTTCACTATGGTGCCGAAGAAGAAAAAGGGGATGCCGGCTCTTCAACTTCACACAACATAATCAATGTTCCTAAAGGTTTATCAGCCGATCTAAAAGCTGAATTAGAATCACTTCAAAAAGTTACAGACGCTCAGATGAAAGCCATTGAAGATTATGTTGAAAAATATAATGCACTAAGCAAAAAAATTACAATGATTCAACAATCACAATTAAATTCATTGGCTGATTTAAAAAACCAGTTAAATAAATAGTTTCAAGGATAAAGTAAATAAAATTGTCTAAACTTTAGGAGTTTATAATGAAAAAAAGTCAAGTTTACTTTATCATGTATATCGTTCTGATAACGGAATTACTTGTGATAATTACTGAAAGGGACGAATTACACGAAAAAGAACAAGAAGTCAAACAAAAGATGGTACTTGCTATTGCAGAGCAATATAAAAGACCAATAAGCCTAATTATTCCTACACCTACAACCACTAAAGAGGTGAATGCCGATACGGTTGTAGTTGCAATGACTACTTTAGGTCTTGTTTCTGACGCAGAAAAACAAAATGTTAAATATTTTGTGCGTCAAACTAGCCGTGCAGGTGCGCCGGTTAATGAGCCTTTACCTGGAGGTCAAATTCAGAATAATGGAAAGCAAGGAAGTTACCTATTAGAAAGTAGCGGTGACGGAAATGCAATATTTATTATTTTTAAACCTAACAGGCCCGGTGATTATTCATACACTGCTTATTGTACCGTAGATAGGGTACTTCCGGATTATCTACCTGAATTTTTGCTTGAAGAACTTAAAAAAGCTATTGGTGAAGATTTAAAAGAAGCTAGAAGTGCTGACGCATCATTTACAATAAAAATTACTGCAACTAATGAGTTTGGTGCTGCCAGACCGGGATTAGATTAACAAATAAAGTATATGTATATTATGAAAAAATTATTTTTGGCTTTTATATTTAGCGTTTCTTTGGTTTTTGCTCAGAGTGTGAAAATTGAAGATACTGTTTATGTTACCCTGTTTCAAGAATTTTCTGTTCCGAGCAAGGGTGCGTTAGTAATGAGTAATATTACCCGTGTAAATTCAATCACTTGTCAAATTCTTGACCTGAATTTGAACAAAGTGAAAGATGTCCCAAATCTTTTTCAAAGACCTACTAATGATGATGTAGTTAAAAGATCTGCGGCAGACGGCGGTAGAGGTGTAGCAGTTCAAGCCGTATTTACGGATGATATTGATCAAACCGGAACATTTTATGCTAAAATTAGTGTTAATTGTACCGGTGAGCGCGGTGTTGCTTTAGTAGCTGACAGATACTATTTAGTTATTGTGGATTATCCGCATATTGCAGCTCCGGTTGCAGTTAGAGATAAATATTACTTTAGTGAAAAAGAATCGTTTAGCTTTGCAACACAAGAATATACTGACCAAAGTCTTTATACATATACAATTTCTAACGGTGGTTCTGTAGTAGAAAGTGGTAACGGACCATTTATAAATTTAGAATCACTTTTTAATGTGGTTGAAAATGTTGGCAGTTCATTCACAATAAACGGTTATTATGCAGGGGATCTCATTGAATATAGAGATCCCATTTCTAAAGATGTGAAAAAAGCCACTTGGACATTTACTCTTGAAAAACCGGCTATGGGATATTTCAGTGGCTGGGCTCTTGTTTCGGATAAAGCCGAAGAGAACAACTCTGAATGGTTAATTAGCGTTCAGAATCTCTCATCAAGACAGTTTTTATTCGGATATTTTGGTATTACGCAAAGCGGGTTTGTATTTGTTCAGCCCCGTTTTAATGGATTAAGAGTTACTGCAAATCCCGATAATTTTCTCAGTGGGCACAGGCAAACAAGAAACGGACAATTTCCGGTTATTGAAATTGATGTAAATCCCGCTTTTATGGATGCAATGCGCGTTGGTGATGATGTTGATGTTGAAATCACTATCTCATTTACAACGCAATTCAATGAGAGAGTTACTAGGAAGTATAGAGCTACAGTTATTAAATAAATTGAGATAATAAACTATGAGAAGAATGAAAACTTTTACAGCTTTTTTTAGTGTATTGGTACTTGCAATATTAGTAACAATTCCCGCTAAAGCGCAAGAGGTTGATGATTACCTCTATAAAATTGACCTTAAGCTGCGTAAAGATAAAAAGTACCTTAATTTAAGTTATTATGACTTTTTTGGTACTGATAAATTTTTAGCAGATTTGGGATCATTGCCAAGAACTCAAGATAAACCACCGCTTTCGTTTAAGAATTCGGATGCTGTAACATACCGCGTCGTATTCCTTAAAGACGGGGTTGGTATGGATACTTTAGTTCTGCTATATATCAATGAAATTGTTGACCAATCTGTTGCTGATGAAGGCATTTTTGGATCAGGCCAGGCAGGCGTTGCCGAACAAATGGTTATGCCGTTCAATGATATGTACAATTTAATGGTCAACCATTATGGTCAATATAGCAGGTTATATAACTATCTTGACAGGTTGCAAAAGATTGATCCTGAATTTAAATTCGGTTCGTTACTCGGTATTGTACCGGATGATGATATTAGTACTTCATTGGGTATCACATCAAGGGATAACACTGATTATGTGAACTTTATGAGTGCAAATTATCTTCACTGGTATCCCAAAATGAGAAAAGCTGAAAAGGGGAGAAGGGGTGAAACAACAGCAACTACTATTTCTTATCCTTATAGACTTGATGCAGGGCTAACTTCAATTAGTTTTTCTCATCAATTTATGGACTTTTCTTTAGGTGGTGCATCTGTTGAATTAAACTTAGAGGAACCGGTTCTAAATATACTTCCCTATTCAGGCGGAGTTTTAGGTTTTGGTTTCAGAACACTTATATCAGTCACTGATGATAAAAAAGAATTAAATAATTCATTGATGGTTGATGCCAGGGTACTTGGCAGAGTGATCTTAAATACTAAGAGCGTAATAGACAAGCTTAAATTTGTTTTAGACGGAGATTCCAAATTAAATCTATCCACTGCTGTTGGTTTAGATATTCATACAACAAGACCTTTTGGATTACCATTCCTTAATTTATATGCTATGGTGGGTTCTCCAGGATATTCAGATCCGTTTATTAGAATACAAGACACAAAATCTAACAGAGATTATGCTTATTTCAGTTTTAAACAAGCTGAAGCTTCAATGTCATTTTATTGGAATACAAGTGATAAATTGACAGCTAGATTTAGACTTGATGTTGGTGTTGGTTACTATGATATTTACAAAGCTGAATACAATAGAAACGCAAAAACAATCATCAGAGGAACAAATAAATTAATAGTTAATTTATTCTCTCCTGTTGTTACTTTGTATTTTAATTTTGCACCTGACGGTAGCGAACTATTTGGTGGAAAATTCAGAATCTTTGATTCTCAGGTTAAAGCTGAAGGGTGGATTAAATTAGTTGAATTCCCGGGTGGTCATAATATCCGCGCAGCCGCAGCTATTGTTAGCGGTCCTATCGCTCGTGGTAAACAAGAATGGGAAAGTGAAGGTGGTGCAATGTTCCAAGTTAGATATCGTTATGGATTTTAAAGGTGAGGGTAATCATTATGAAAATTAAATTTTTATTTTTTACATTAGTATCTTCACTCTTACTGTTGAATAGTTCATCAGCCCAGAATGAAGGTGGTGCTACAGGTAATACTGAATTAGATAGACTAAAAATGATCTACGAGAGCGTTGAGTATAATACAATTGCTTTCGATGATCTTAAAAAGAAATGGTTAATTGACGACCCTGAATTTATCCGCGAAATTTTTAACAGATTTGTTGTTAGAAATTCACTTAGACTGAATGGAAGGGTTGTTAAAATTGATGTTGTGAAAGAGAAATCAAAAGCAATTCAAGATGGTACAGTAACTATTGAAGTTCGTAAACGATACTATGATGATGAAATAGAGTATTTTGCTTTTATACCCGATGACGAGGTAGGTAAAGAAAATGCTAGAGTTTTATTTGATCCCGTAACCGATGGATTTTTGTTAAAAGAAATACTCGGAGAGAAAGTTTACGATAAAATTAGAGAAAGAACATACTTTCAAAAAGATATAACCAAACAACAATTCACCACCAAATTTGGTTATGCGTTTGATGTTAAACTAAATGCATTAGAGAGTGAAGTAATGTTTTGGAATACTACCTCAGATGCAAGAAACAAATATCTTTTGAGTTTATTCTCAAAATGGGGTAATGACAGAATGTTTTTCCCCGGCTGGTTTGCTAATGAAATGTTCATCGGCGGAAGAATGACCTATTTCAAAGATCTCAGAAACAACCCTGAAGATTATACCTACAGAATTTCAGCAGGTTTAGGAGTTCAGTCCGGAAGACCTTATAAAGTTGATACTAAAAGAGATCAATTATGGCTTTCAGGCTCTTCTTTTTACGGTCAAATTGAAGCTTATCCGCTTGGTTTTATCGGTAGTGATTTCTTTGATGATATTAAAGCTACTTTAGAAGTTAAAGTCACTGTTGGAGAAAATAAATCGGCTGATTACGGTTTATATAGAACAAATCAAATATTTTATAGTAATAGAAACTTTTTTAACCTTACATGGAAAAAATCTAATCTATTACAATTTGAAGACTTAGGTAACTTGGAAGTTTCATTAACTTTAAGTTCTTCTGATATTTGGAAATATGAATTAAATCCTGTTGCTAAAACAGTTACTGATTTAGAAAAGAACAATAAACCATTTTTCAAAAAATTCAACCACATCTTATCAGTTGATGTTGGTATAGCTAAAAATAGCGGTTTAATACAGCATAATGTAGCTATGGTTTTCGGATATGGTTCGGATGGCTACGGCTTTTTTGGCGCCAGAGGTATGGCGATGTTGTCGGGTAATTTTGGATTTGACGTGCGAGTATATGTTTCTGCGGGTCTAAACGAGAAGAAATTCCCTTATCGTTATGATACTTATTTAGTATTCTCTCCAATTCTTCGAATAAATTATTAAAATTTATTGCTTGTGCTATAAACAGCACCCGTTTCTCTTATTTATTTACTAATACATAAAAGTTACAAAATGAAGTTACTTTTTACAGCGATTTTGGCTTTGTCTTATTCTGTACTTTTCGGACAGACTATAGATCATCTTTATCGTCAAATAGAGTTAAAGTTGATAGAGGATAGAAATTATTTGGATATTTATAGTATTCAATTTTTACCCTCTCAACAAGAAGCTGCTGATTTGGGCTCATTTCCTCTAGCTGATGGTAAAGGCAATTTTTCATTTAGAAGTTCAGAAAATATCTCCTATGATATAGTTTTTCTAAAGGATAATTACGAATTTGACTCTCTTGTTGTTTTATTCATTAGACAAGTATCTCAAGGCGGTGATGACGGTCCGGTGTTATTTCAAGAAGCAGGTGCCAGCGGAATAGATTCCACAATTGCCGTTAGATTCAAAGATATTCAAGAGTTATACTTCCATAATAGAGAAGCATACCAAAAGCTTTATACAATTGTTGATAGAGTTCTTAGAGATTCTGAGCCTTTCTCGCTGGTAAAATTAATAACAGATGAGGATGTTCAATCTCAAATAGGTGTTTCTTCTCCCGGTAACACGGATTTTATTAATTACAATTTTGTAAATAATATCCATACTTACCCAAAATATACTGCTTCTACAACTCCCACTACTTCATCTAGAAGAAGAGGGGGTACTGCACAAACATCTTCAATGACTGATTTTAAAATAGATTTTTCATTTTCTCATTTAACATTTTTCCATAATATGTTTGATTACGATTTTGGAACAATAAGTGCAGAATTTAATACCAACACCCCGATGCTTAATATATTACCTTGGCAAGCAAGTACATTTTCGGGAGGTATTAGAGCTTTAGTAAATATAGACGGACTTTCAGATCTAACAGATGCATTTTTAATTGACGCAAAAATTCTTGGTAGATTTAGGCTTGATATGACTTCGTTTAACGACCAACTTCCATTTTTATTTGGTAAAAAATCACTTATAAATGTAGGTAATGGTTTTGTTTTTGACCTAAAAACTACCGGAATTTACGATATTCCGTTTTTTGAATTGTACTTTGCAACAGGTTCTGAAGATTTAGAAAATCCATACTATATTAACAATAATATAGCATATTTCTCTTTCACACAGTGGCAAGCGTTGATGTCCTTTTATTGGAATAGCAGCGAAAAAAGAACCGTTAGGTTTAAATTATCACTTGGAATAGGCGGGCATGATATTGTAGAAGGAGACTATTCAGGTGCTGTGATAGGCAGAAGACACATGAAAGATGTAGTTCAACCGGTCTTAGAGATGTCAATGAATATTGTACCCAATAATGTTGAATTTTTAGGTGTAACAGGCAAATTTTTTGATTCTCATTTAACTGCTTTTTTGTGGATTAAACTACTTGAGTTTAGTAATGACCATTCATTCAGAATTGAGCTGCAATATATTTCATCAACTTTCTTTAGAGAACCGGAACTTTGGGAACAACCGAACGGTCAGTCATTAGTACAATTAAGATATAGATATGGGTTTTAACATGAAAAAAGTTTTTATTACCCTCACTTTCATTTTATTAAGCACATTAACTTTTTCGCAAGCTAACATAAATCAGCAGAACGACCCAAATAAATTTAATAGACTTGAAAGAATCTATAGAAATTTGGAGTATAATACGATTGGTTTTAACGATTTAAAAACCAAATGGGTTATTATTGATCCTGTGTTAGTTAGAACGATTTTTAATTCTTTTATCGTAAAAAATGCTTTAAGAATTGAAGGTAAAAAACCGTCTTTAGAATATATAAAAGACAAATCGCTTGATGTTCACAGAGGCGAAGTTTTTATTGATATCCGTAAAAGATATTATGATAATGAAATTGACTTTTTCAGATTCTATAGTGAGGCTAATCTTGAAAGAGGGGAAGAAACAGATATGTTTTTTGACCCGATAGAAGATTTTGTTCAACTTAGACATATTGTTGGTGAAAAAAATTACGAATTGCTTAAAGCCAAAATGTATGCCTACAATGATTTAACAAAGACTTATTATGATAACAAATTAGCTTTTAAATTTGATGTTTTATTAAATATGTTTGAGCCTCATGTCAGATTTTATAATTTCACAACCAACGATAAAAATAAATATCTGATTGGTATTTCAGGAAAATGGGGGTATGATAATATTGCTTTACCCGGATGGTACAGCCCCACATTTAATTTAGGAACAAAAGTAACCTATATTGATAGAATACTGAATAACAAACCTGCGGATGTTTTTGAATTTGAAGGTGGTATTGGTTTACCTATTCAACAAACAATTCTTGACAAGGATATTTACACCGGTAAGAGATTACACTATACCGGAGCGAGCGTGTACTTCAATTTCACTGGTAACTTTTTAAGATATATTGGACCAGAGTACGGTAAATATAATTTAAGCTTAGAAGGTGCCTTAGCTTTAAGTACGCTTGGGCCAACCGAGATTAACAGTGTTCATACTGTAACAACCATTTATTCACAAAGAAATTTGCTATCATTGACGGCAACGAGAAGAGATTTCCTGGAATTGTCCTCCTTTGGTCACTTAGGTGCAATTCTTGGAGTCGGTATATATGACATTGGTCAATACTTAACTGATGATACACAAGTTACATTAACCGAGGTTCCCCAAGCAGACGGAAAGCTCCGTTACTATGTTAATGCCGCAATGACTATCGGTAAAGATGATGCATTGTTTGCTTATTCATTAGAACCATCATTTATGTATAATATTAAAGAATCAAATGCATACTTTGGCTTTAAAGCTTCATTGTTGATAAACAATTCATTTGGCTTTACTTTTAAATTCTATAGTGGCATTGATTTAGGTTCTGCGGGTTTACCTGCTTACAGGTCAGATAGTTATATTGTATTCTCTCCAATTCTTAGAATTAACTACTAATTAAAAAGCCCCTTTAACGGGGCTTTTTACTTTTAAACTTCATTAGCTAAAACTTTTCAAAGATCAAATACCATTCCTTCTTTTGCAAGAATTAAATTCAGTTTGGAATCCGGATAATTTCTTTCTTTGTAAAGGAGAGCGTTTTCATACAATTGGTAGATAGCATCATCGTCATTATCAGGGTCGTGATGATATAGAGCGAGAATTTTCACATTTGATTTAATAGCAAGATCAACACCAACTAATGCAGAACTATGCCCCCAATCAATCCTTTGTAATTCTTGATCAAAAGAGTATTGAGCATCAAAAATTAAAACATCGGCATCCTTATAAAACTCAATGTACTTATAGTATTGCATTGAACTAAAGTTATTGTATTCAGAATCTGACGCAAAAATAAAAATATTCTCGGCTGTTTTGAATTTATACCCATAAGACTTGCCTGGATGATATAACTCTATATTTGAAACCTCAACTCCGTCAAAATTTAGAGTTGACTCCGGATTATATTCATGAAAGATTTTTTTAGATTGCATGTAATCAACTGAAACAGGAAAAAACCTAAAATCTTGTTGATAATGCAGCTTATTTAACAAATCACCGTGAGGGCTGTAAAAATGAAGAGTAAACCGGGGATCATACGCCGGTTTAAAAAATGGGAATCCGTACATGTGATCCCAATGTGTGTGAGAGATAAAAATATGAATCTCAAAAAACTTATTATCCGGTTTCATTAGTGTATTTCCAAGCTCACGTAAACCCGAACCTAGATCAATTATAAAAAGTTTATCTTTGTATTGAATTTCGGTTGTTGAGGTATTTCCACCGACAAAAGAATTTAATCTTGGCTCTAATTCAAAGACAAAATTATCGATTTTATCCGGAGTTGAAAGATCTTTCCCGTTAGCTAAAGCTAGCACTTCTTTTAACTTTTTTAAGTAGTGCGAAGACAACGGTGGTGTAGGTATTGAACCTCTTACACCCCATAATTTAACTCTCATGATTTCTCATTTTTTTAAAAAATAATTATAAG
>JACSRR010000162.1 GCA_014879635.1 Ignavibacteriaceae bacterium
AGATGTGTATAAGAGACAGGACATAGACTTTGTATTTGCACAACCTAATTACTGGGATTCACTCACAATATATTACACACAAAACAACGAACAATACATTGTTGGTCAAGTCTATATTAACGGAATTCTTTTTGACAGTGTTGGTGTAAGGCTAAAAGGAAATTCTTCTTATTCTCATCCCAATAATAAAAAATCGTTCCGTATTAGTTTTGATGAATACATTGATGAATTACGATGGGATGGTCTAAAAGGTGTTCACTTAAATAATTGTTGGGGTGATCCTACCTTTATGCGTGAAAAAATGCATCTTGATTTCTGCCGTGATGCCGGTGTTCCTGCTCCCCGGGCTAATTATGCCAAGGTAACATTAAACGGACAGGCATGGGGTCTTTACTCCCTTGTTGAACATGTTGATAAACGATTCCTAAGCTCAAGATTTAATGAAAATGACGGTGATCTTTTTAAGGCAGTTGACGGATTCGGAGGCGGTAATCCACAATTATCCGATTTCCGTTGGTACGGTGCTCAGCCATCTTTATATTATAATAGATATGAACTAAAAACAGAAGAATCAACAACAGGGTGGGATAATTTGGTTTCATTAATTGACACTCTCAATAATAATTCTAATACAGCTGCTTCGTTACCCAATAAAGTTGATTTACGAACTCTTTACAGAGCCATTGCGGTTGACAATATGTTCTCTAATTTGGATTCTTATGTAGGTGGTGGAAGAAACTTTTATTTCTACTTTCCCCTTGGCTCTCAACAAATGAAGTGGATTGTGTGGGATGCCAGTTTAAGTTTCGGTGCCTACTCTTCCGGTGTATCGGTAATAGAAAATATAAGTGTAACTTATGCAAGTAGCACAACTAATCGACCTTTAGTTAACAAAATATTTAATAATGTAACTCTAAAAAATGAATACCTGCGAGAGTATTGCTATATCTTTAAGAGTCTTTACTCATCAGCGAGATTAAATCCTAAAATTGATTCAATCGCCAATATTATCAGACCTTATGTTACTGCCGATCCTAAAAAAATGTACACAGTTACGCAGTTTGAAACAAATCTTTCGACAGATATTAATGCAAGCGGCGGAGGCGGAACAAGAAAACCGGGGTTAAAATCTCTCATCAATTTAAGAACTAACAATATCAACACACAATTTATTAATTTAGGGGTTTCTTGCGCACTTCCTGCAGCTCAAGGAGATATTGTAATTAATGAATTTATGGCTGATAACAATTTAATCCCCGACCCTGCAGGTCAATTTGATGATTGGATAGAATTCTATAACAATTCAAACAATCAAATAGATCTTTCCGGTTTAAGGCTCACAGATAACCCGAACAACACTTCAAAATGGACTTTCCCTAACGGTACTGTGATTCCTGCAGGAGGTTTTTTAATTGTATGGGCGGATGATGATTCTCTTCAAGAAGGATTGCACGCTAATTTTAAACTTTCAGCCTCCGGTGAATTTATCGGGTTGTATAATCTTGACGGTTCAGTACTTGATACAATCACCTTCGGAACTCAAATTACAAACTTGTCAATGGCAAGAATTCCGAACGGTACAGGAAATTTTATTCAGATAGCACCTACTTTTAATGCTGTTAATACAATTTCTCCAAATATTTCTCCTTTTGAAGTAGTGATTAACGAGTTTATGGCTTTGAATGATTCAATACCTAACCCCTCCGGTAATTTCGAAGATTGGATTGAATTGTACAATAACACTAATTTGTCTATTGATCTTAGCGGTAAATTTCTTTCCGATGATTTTGAATTTAAATCAAAATGGCAATTCCCAAACGGAACAATCATTGAACCTTACGGCTCCCTCATTATTTGGGCAGATGATGATTCTTCTTCTGAAGGATTGCACACTAATTTTAAATTATCAGGAGAAGGAGAACAATTATATTTCTCGAATTCTGATTCCTCTAAAATTGATTCGGTTACTTTCGGCGTTCAAATTGTTAATAAATCAATGTCAAGAATTCCCAACGGCACAGGTTCTTTTACAATTTCGGATCCAACTTTTAACTCTACTAACAATCAAACTCTTCCGGTCTTACCGGGTGATATAGTAATAAATGAGTTTGCGGCTCTAAATGATTCTATTCCTGACCCCGCCGGTCAATTTGAAGACTGGATTGAGATTTTTAATAACAGTGATAAATTACTAAATCTTGGTGGTTTACACCTTTCAGACAGGTTTGATAATCCGGGCATGTGGCAATTCCCACAAAATACATTTATTCAACCTTACGGTTATTTGATTGTTTGGGCTGACGAAGACCCAAATCAACCCGGCTTGCACGCTAATTTCAAACTCTCCTCTTCAAACGGAGAGCAGATTGTTCTATCCGATGTAAATCTTAGTACGCTTGATTCGGTAATTTTTGGACCACAGCAATTAAATAAAACTATGGCAAGAATTCCGAACGGGAAAGGTGTTTTTGTTGAAGGTACCCCCACTTTTAATTCTTATAATGGCAACGGAATTACAATCTTATCGGGTGATGTTGTGATAAATGAGTTTATGGCAGCAAATGACACAATTCCTGATCCTGCAGGTGAATTTGACGATTGGATAGAGTTTTTTAACAACACCAATCAAGAAATTAATTTAGAAGGTACTTTTCTTACAGACAATGACACTATTCCAAATAAATGGCAATTCCCGCCTAATAGCATCATTCCTGCAAATGGCTATTTAATTGTTTGGGCTGATGAAAATGAAGGACAAGAGGGTTTACATACTAACTTTAAATTGTCTGCATCAGGTGAAAAAATCATGTTTTCAAACTTTGATATGACGGTAATTGACCAAATTACTTTTGGTGAGCAATCTTCTGAATTTTCATTTGGTAGGTTACCCAACGGAACAGGCGATTTTACATTTAATACCCCTACACCGGGAGAGGCAAATTTGGATATTCCAAACTCAATTTTATCAGAATTAAACTTACCGTTAGAGTTTAATCTTTCTCAAAATTACCCGAATCCTTTTTCCGGTTTTTCAGATAAAACCGAAATTAATTTTTCATTGCCTCAAAGTGAATTTGTTTCACTCACGCTTTATAATATGCTGGGTGAAAAAGTATTAGAACTCAAAAACGGATATTTAGAGCCCGGTGTTTACAATTCAACAATTGAACCGGGTGTTTTAAGTTCGGGAGTTTATATTTATTCGCTTAGGGCAGGCGGAAAATCTATTTCAAAGAAGATGTTGGTAATTAAATAAGTCTTAACCGGCATTTTGTGATGTTTATTAAGGGCACTTTCACCGGTGCCCTTTTTAATTTTATAAAAATTTCAAGCAGGTATTGAATTGGGATGAATAATTTAGTGTTTGATTAATTTTTCGCCGATATCACTTCTGTAATAGGCATTAGTAAAATTTATTTTTGAAATTTCTGAGTAAACCTTATCCTTTACTTGACTATAATGCCCTTTTTGACCTGTTACGGTAACAGCCAAAACTCTTCCACCTGAAGTCAATATTTTCCCTTCTTTTTCGATTGTCCCCGCATGGTTAATAATTACATCAGCCGGAATTTTATCCAATCCTACAACTTCATATCCTTTAGTAAATTCACCCGGATACCCACCGGAAGCCATAACTACACTTAATGCAAATTTGTCATTGTAGCTAATCAAATTATTATCAGGTGAACCGGAAGAATATGAATATAAGAATTTGAGAAAATCACCGTTTAGTAAAGGTAATACCGACTGTGTTTCAGGGTCGCCAAATCTACAATTAAACTCAACCACTTTAGGTCCCTCTTTTGTGATCATTAAACCACAATACAAACACCCTTCAAATTTGCAATTTTCTTTCATCATTGCATTAAGAGTTCTTTCAATAACCGATTTCTCGATAACTTTTAAGAGAGTATCTGTTAAAAAAGGAGTTGGTGCAAAAGACCCCATCCCTCCTGTATTTTTCCCGGTGTCATTGTTGCCTATTCTTTTGTAATCTTGAGCAGCAGGAAGAATAAAATATTTTTCACCGTCAGTTATAACAAAAATGGAAACTTCAAACCCTTCCATAAATTCTTCAACAATGATTTTATTTCCCGCCTCGCCAAAATCAGAGTCATCAAAGTAACTTTTTAATAAAGAAGAAGCTTCATCAAATGAATGAGGAATTGTAACACCTTTTCCGGCTGCTAAACCATCAGCTTTAATAACCACGGGATAGTTGGCATTCTTTAAATAGAATAAAGCCTTTTCATAATCTTGTTTTTCAAATATTTCGTATCCGGCGGTGGGAATGTCGTATTTTTTCATCAAGTTTTTAGAAAAAGATTTTTCACTTTCAATTCTTGCAGCTGATGAAGTGGGTCCAAAAGCAATAATACCTTTGGAATTAAAAAAATCTTTTAGGCCTTCAGCGAGAGGTTGTTCGGGACCTATTACTACAAAATCTATTTCTCTTTTCTTTATCTCGTTTATTATTTCAGATCTATCATTGATATTGGCTTGAAGATTGATACCTAACTTTGAAGTTCCGCCGTTTCCGGGCATAAAGTACAACTGCCTGCAGGATGGGGATTTTTTTATAGCGTATCCTAAAGCATATTCTCTACCGCCGTTACCGATAACTAATACATTCATTCGATATCTCTAACTAAAAATTGGAACTTGTTTGTTAGAACTCCGGTGAGAGATTTTCTATCATATTTACCGATAACCTCACTGTTTGGCACCGGCAAGTTACTCGATTTAAAGTCTTCATAGATTCTTTTTAAGGCATTCTTTATACCATTAATGTCGTCAGGCTTAGTTAAATAACCTGCACCGTATTCCTCCAAAGCAGATTTAAGCGCCCCATCAGGGAGACAACCTAAAACGGGCTTACCGGTTCCGAAATATTCAAATAATTTACCGCTTGAAATTGTATCGTTATTCCTTCCGTGCCCTACCATTAACCACAGAACATCACTTTCCATTATCACTTTTAGGGCTTCAATATGTTCTAAATAACCGTACTCTTTTACATTTTCTTTTAAGCCAAGTTTTTCAATCATCTTTGTGTTGGCTTTCCTGAGAATCCCTACAAATCTTAGTTCAATATTGGCAGCTATTTCAGGTAACTCAGTCTTTAAAAGTGAAAACGCTTTTAATAAGTATTTAGGTGTGATATATTCGTAGAACAAACCCGAATAAGTAAGAATTAACTTTTTATTTTCGTTTGCTGTCACTTCAGGCTTTGCTTTTTCAATGTCCTCAGAATCAAAACCATGGGAAACAATTAAAACATCGTCAAATCTTAAAAATGGATAATTTAGTTTTAAAAATTCTTTTATTCTTCTGTTGGTCACAGTAACTAAATCAGCAGATTTAAGGGCTTTATACTCACTGTTTTTGATGAGAATCTTATGAATCGGTGTCGGATAAATTGCGAAATGATTTCCGTACCACAAATCTCTATAATCTATTACTAAAGGTTTGTTGAACTCTTTTTTTAGAATTGACGCAATTTCAACGGATGAGAATGGAGGTCCCGAAACATAAATTAAATCGTATTTTTCGGTATTCATCTCTTCTCTTGCAGCTTTTAACGCTTTCGAAGACCAGGAAACTTTATTATCAGGAATAAAAAAAAGACTGCTAAAAAAACTTAAAATTTTGCGAATAAACTCACCCGGCATTTTAACTTGCTTCTTTGATTTTATTAGCGAATTAATTTCTTTAGCTTCGACTCTTAAAATTTTTGTATTTTCATGGTCAATCTCATTTAATAAAGAATGATCATAAGCATAATAGGCATTCTCACCGCTCGTAATTACGGTTGATTTCCATCCGAAATGAGGAAAATATTTCACAAATTTCAATGTTCTCTGTACTCCGCTCAAACCTTTTGGCGGGAAATAATACGCTATAACTAAAACTCTAAAATTCATCAAAAATTCGTTAGTTTTTCAAATCCGTTATCTGTAATCAAGTAATTATTTTCGATTCTAATCCCAAATTTTCCCGGAAGGTAAATCCCCGGTTCAATAGTGATTGTCTGCCCTGTTCTTAAAATTTCATCAGATTTGATTGAAATTCTCGGAATCTGGTGCACCTCATATCCAAAGCCGTGTCCCGTTGAATGATTAAAATAATTCTCAAACTCATACTCTCTAAAAACTTCTCTTACCGCTTTATCTATTTCTGCTGTTTTAATTCCGGGTTTAATTAATTTTTCAGCAGAGTTTACAGCTAATTCAATAATTTCATGAACTTTAAAATATTCATCATTTTCAAAATATTTTATATTTCTTGTCACATCACAGCATAGACCTTTAAATACAGCACCAAAATCGTATAAAATATTTTCGCCGGGTTTAATAATATTACTAGATGCCGACCCGTGAATATCAGCACTTCTGCTACCTGCCGTTACAATAGGGTTAAATGGCTCTTCGGTTGATCCAAAATGTCTTAGAAAATAAACTAATTTAGCTTCAGCTTCCTTTTCGGATACACCTGAAAAGTCTGACTCCAATATACTTTTGTATGCAGATTCGGCAATCTTAATAGCTTCTTTTATTCTAAAAATATTTTCTGAATCCTTAATCGAAAATAACAAATTCAGAGAATCGGAAACATTAACAAAATTTATTTTCTTAAATTCGTCAACTAATGTATTGTATTGATTCAGGGTTACCGCATCCCCTTCTAAACCAATTATGCCCTTTTTAAATTTGTCTTTTATAAACCCGGAAATTGAACCGGATACAATTTTAACATTAAAAAGGTTTTCTAAATGCTGAACTTGAAGAGAGTATCTTGGATCGGTAAAAAAATATCTCTCCCCCTCAAATAAAAGAATTAAGGATGAAGAACCGTGAAAATCCGCAAAATGTTTTGCCGAAGATCTACTTGAAAGATATAAACCGTTTATAGATAATCTTTCAAAAAGAGATTCGAGTTGCTTAATCCTCTCTTCTAAATATTGATTCATCGTGATTTTTGATAATTCGGGGCTTCTTTTGTAATAGTAACATCGTGTGGATGACTTTCTCTCAAACCTGCATTAGTAATTTTGATAAATTTAGACTTCTCTTGCAGATCTGTGATATTTTTTGCACCTGCATAACCCATTGAAGCTCTTAAACCTCCTATAAGTTGATAAATTGTATCAGAGAGAGGACCTTTGAACGGTACTCTTCCCTCAACACCTTCCGGTACCAACTTACTTATTTCTTCTTCGGCGTCTTGGAAGTAACGATCACCGCTACCTTGTTTCATAGCTTCTAATGAACCCATACCTCTATACATTTTAAAACTTCTACCCTCGTAAAGCACCTTTTCACCGGGACTTTCGTCGGTACCGGCAAACAAGCCTCCAATCATTACGGAGTATGCCCCTGCAGCAATAGCTTTTGCAACATCTCCCGTATATTTAATTCCGCCGTCAGCTATAATTGGTAAATGAGAACCTTTTAAGGCACCGGCTACATCAAGAATTGCAGAAATTTGTGGCACTCCGATACCTGCAATAACTCTTGTTGTACAAATTGATCCGGGTCCAATTCCTACCTTAACCGCATCAACCTCAAGCTTTGCTAAAGATTTAGCCGCTTCTGCCGTAGCTATGTTACCTGCAATTAACTGAGTCTCCGGAAATCTGTTTCTAATAGATTTTATGGTATCCAAAACTTTCCTTGAATGACCGTGAGCAGTGTCAATAACAATAACATCAACAGAATATTTTAAAAGTTCGGAAACTCTATCGGCTGTATCTGTTGAGATTCCGACGGCTGCTCCTACTCTCAATCTTCCTAATTCGTCTTTACAAGCGTGAGGGTATCTTTTTTTCTTTTGGATATCTTTGAATGTGATTAAACCTTTTAGATATCCTTCTTTATCAATTACGGGCAACTTTTCTATTCTATGCTTTTGAAGTAATTTTTCGGCACCTTCAAGCGTTGTTCCTACATCAGCAGTAACTAAATTTTTGTTTGTCATTAATTCACTTACCGGCACCGATTCGTCTTCAATAAATCTCAAATCTCTATTGGTTAAAATCCCGACTAATTTTCCCGATTCATTTATAACCGGTATCCCGGATATCGAAAATTTACGCATCAATTGCAAAGCTTCATAAATTGTTTGATCCGGTCTAAGAGTAACAGGATTTACTATCATTCCGCTTTCAGATCTCTTAACTTTGTCAACCTCTTCTGCCTGCCGCTCAATCGACATATTTTTATGGAGCATTCCTATTCCGCCCTCTCTTGCCATCGAAATAGCCATGTGAGCTTCTGTTACAGTATCCATAGCGGCAGAAAGAAATGGGATGTTTAATTTTATTTTTCGAGTCAGAAATGTGGAAACATCTACATCTCTCGGTAAAACATCGGATTCACCGGGCTGAATTAGAACATCGTCAAAAGTGATGCCTTCATAAATTATCTTGTTTTTCATAATTCAAATCTCATTAATCGAATGCAGGAATACCTGTTATATCTTCGCCTACAATTAAAGTGTGCATTTCGTGTGTGCCTTCGTAAGTTTTAACCGATTCTAAATTTGCAGCGTGCCTCATAACAGGATATTCGTCTAAAATACCGTTTGCTCCGTGTATTTCGCGTGACATCCTTGCAATATCTAAAGCAATTTCACAATTATTTCTTTTTGCCAAAGAAACTTGTTGAAATCTTAATAAACCGTTATCTTTTAATCTGCCTAATTGGTGAGTTAACAGCTGTGCTTTTGTAATCTCGGAAACCATATAAACTAATTTTTGTTGAGTTAATTGGTAACCTGCAATAGGTTTACTGAATTGAATTCTTGATTTAGCATAATTTAATGAAGAATCATAGCAAGCCATCATCGATCCGATAACTCCCCAACTAATACCGTATCTTGCCTGATTTAAACACATTAACGGACTTTTTAATCCTCCGGATGCCTGAAGTAAATTTGATTCTGGAACAAATACATTATCAAAAATTAATTCGGAAGTAATTGATGCTCTAAGAGAATGTTTGCCTTTCATTTCGGGAGCTGAATAACCTTTAGCACCTTTTTCGACAACAAAACCTTTAACAACTCCGTCAAGTTTAGCCCATACAACTGCAATATCTGCTATTGTTCCATTTGTAATCCACATCTTAGCACCGTTGAGAAGATATCCGCCATCAACTTTTTCTGCCTTTGTAATCATACCGCCCGGATTAGAACCAAAATCAGGTTCTGTTAAACCAAAGCACCCTATAAGCTCGCCTGTTGCTAATTTAGGGAGCCATTTCATTCTCTGTTCTTCATTTCCGAAAGTATAAATTGGGTACATAACCAATGAGCTCTGAACAGAAACAAAAGATCTAATTCCACTATCTCCCCTCTCAAGTTCTTGCATCACCAAACCATAAGCTACATTGTTCATATCAGAACCGCCGTATTGAGCAGGAAGTGTAGCGCCAAAAAGCCCCATCTCACCCATCTGAGAAACTAAATGTATCGGAAACTTCCCTTCTC
>JACSRR010000001.1 GCA_014879635.1 Ignavibacteriaceae bacterium
AGATGTGTATAAGAGACAGTTTTAATAGTTGCTTTTAATACGCTTAAGTTGACAATTCTGGGGCAAACTATGAAATGTTTTCGAATATTTAATCCGGTAAAAGGAGGGTAAATTGAGGTATGTACAAAAAAAAAGGCTGCCCGAAAGCAGCCTTATAAAATCTCAACAATTAAATATTATTTCATCAACAACATTTTCTTTGTCATGGTATTTTTGCCTGCGGTAATAGTGTAGAAATAAATACCGGAGGTTAATTTTGAAGCATCAAAATAAACTTCATGATTACCTCTCGACATATCTTTATTAACTAATACTGCAACTTCGCTACCTGAAGCATCATAAACTTTTAGTGAAACAAAAGATTGTTCAGGAATTGAGAATGTGATTCTGGTTGAAGGATTAAACGGATTAGGATAGTTTTGACTTAAATTAAACACTTCGGGAAGTGTATTAATGTTGTCTTCTACTGAAACTACTCCGCCAATAGCTAATATTGAACTTCTTAAAGCAGCAATAACATATTTAGGATTGTGAATACCGTGACTTCCGTCAGGATAGATCAATCTATAGTTAAAATATGCTTTCTTTTCATTAAGGTTATTATTGGCACCAATCATTTGCCATGATACTGAGTCAACTCCTACAGGAGATAGATAGTATTTTAATAGAGATACTAAACCGTTGTACTCATCAACAAATGGTTCAATAGTTCCGTCGCTATCGTAATCTGAACTAGCAATGATATCTGAGAAACTTGTGATTCCGCTGTGGCATGATTGACATGGTTTTGTGAAGTCATAACCGTTATCGGGATTGTGCATTTTAAGAGTATGACTACCAACTTTATCTTTATTTTCAGGTGTATCGTCTTTAGCCATGTGGCAACCGGCGCAAGAATTTTGGATGAAGCTGTGAACACTTGAAGGATAAGGTGTACCAAATTCTGCAAGGTTTTTACCCATCAGGATATCGCCTTGGCCTGAATAGTGAGGTCCCCAATTTGAATTGGTTACGCTTGTTTCGGTATAAGTAACATTGTCTCTTCTTGATTTGTGGCAATCGATACAAAGTTTTCCGGTTCCGAGTAATGCAGCATTATAAGCAAAACCATTTGCTAATGTATCTGCTGCCGCAGGTGCACTTCTTAATGAATATGCGTTTGAATTTCCGTGTGGGTCATGGCAAGTAGCACAGCTAATGTGTGTTTGGTTGCCTAAGTTCCAACCGGTTGTATTTGTTGTTCTGTTTTTTGTCAAGTTTACATAGCCGGTACCGTCATGGCAACGAATACAGTTCTGTAAGTTGTTGTTCTGTGAAGCTGCACCCTGTGCAAATGAATTTGACCAAATAGGAGTATTATGTAATTGTAATTTCCCTTGGGCTACGGTATTATAATAAGGAGGAGCATCGTGGCATTTAATACATGATGCAGATGAATTTGTATTTGAAATTTTATTTGGGTCGCCTCCCATTGAGTGTTC